>NZ_CP123962.1:1500000-1675000 GCF_045277155.1 Bartonella gliris | reverse complement strand
CAAAAACCAACCGTCGCAAGCGGAAACCACTCTCGTTACAACGCTATATACAACTCTTTCACAAAAAGAGTCAATATCTTTTCCTCTTATTTCTCTAAAATAAATCCTCAAAATAAAAATTGCAACTAAAAAGTGCTATTAATGAAAACATACTACCATAAATCAAGTTTATACCTTGAATTGCCTTTCTGCTTTTCATTGCTATTATATTCCAAGAACGTTATCCTTTATAAATAAGGTCTAACGCTGTGTAAAAATAACCAAATCCTTGTAGAAATACTCTAAGCTATGTTAGCCTCTCGCATTCAATATTTTTCAACATTTAAAGCGCATGCTGGAAATCATTTAAAGAGTACGATGAAAATTTATGTGGGATAACCAACATCAGAAAAATGATCCCGGACAGGATCCAGCTCTTGTTGTTAAACGCTTTCTTCCTGCCCGTCGACAGGTTTCTGTGCGTTGGCTTACAGGGACAGTGCTTACGGGAATCACTTCCTGTATTCTTATGGGGATTGCGCTTTTTGCTGCTTTAGATGGGCAACAACGGTTAGTAACACCGCCACAATGGTTTACACAAACAAGCTCATCAGAATCACAAGCTCCTGACGCCAATGGATATAAAGGTGATCGTATTTCTCCCACGCGTGCAAGGCAAAGCTTCGACAGTAAACGCCAATTTGAATTATCAATTTTGCAAAAACAAGGGGATGAACAAGTCATTCAGACTCAGAACTTCGAATGGATTCGCATGGCATTAGCTGAAGAGCGCCCAAAGCAATACAGCTATCCTAAATTTGATGCCTTGAATATTTTTGCTGTTGATTCGAAAAATCAAGCTGCCACACCACAAACGTCCGGACAAATTTACGGAGCAAAAGTGGAAACAAAAATGATCTTACGCAATTATAATTTCATTATCGATCAAGTAAATTTTGATGGCGCTGATACCCTGACGAGTGATGAAGCACAACAAGAATTGCAAAAAGCTGGATTTTCTTTGGAAAAAAGCAATGAACACCTCTCTCTTCTGACAATCATTGACCCGTTAGACAACTTATCCGCAGCCCCACAATTTAAAGATGCTCCAGAGGTACGTATCGTTCAAGAAAATGTCACCGTTTCTGCTCAAAATCACCGAATTGATCTCACTAAAAACTATGCTGAAGATATTATTCCCATACATAAAAAACAAAAAATAGTCGATGCACTTAAAGGAACCGACTATGCAAAAAAACAAGTTGAAGAAGTTGCAAAAACTTTAGCCATATTAAACAATTCCGATACCCTTAAACAGGGAAGTCTTTTACGCATTGGGATTGTGACACAACCTGGAGAAGAAGACCATCTTGTGCGTGCAAGCATCTATCAAGGCATGTATCATGTTCTCACCATTGCCCTCAATGACAAAAACCAATTTGTTGAAAGTGCAGAACCAGAAATGTCGCACGCACTGAAAACCGCTTTTCAAAATGGCATTCCTCATTCTTATGTCAATACAGCACAATTACCAACAGCTTATGATGCCATCTATAATGCTGTGCTCAGCCATAACATGTCACAATCTCTTTCTCAGCATCTGATTCGTTTGCTTGCAACCAATATTGATATGAAAAGCCGTATCACCCCAACCGATCAACTCGAAATATTTTATGCCGTGCCACAACAAAATGATACAGGCAAAAACGGCAAAAAAAGCAAAAAAGCAAAACAACCAACCCAAAATGCAGATCCTGAAATTCGTTACATTAGCGCCACTTTCGGCAATGCAACCTATAAATATTACCGTTATCAATCGAAAGACGGAAGCATCGATTATTATGATGCAGAAGGGAAAAGCTCAAAACCCTTTTTGCTGCGCAAACCCCTTCCAAATGGCATCTTTGGTTCCCCCTTTGGACCACGTAAACACCCTATTTTAGGCTATGTTCGCATGCATACCGGCGTTGATTGGATTGCACCAAAAGGCTCTCCCATTATGGCTGTTGGAGATGGTGTTGTTACAAAAGTAGGCGTAATGGGCGGCTATGGAAACCATACAGAGATCCAACATGCCAATGGGTATGTCAGCAGTTATTCACACCAAAGCAGTTATGCCCCAGACATAAAACCAGGCGTGAAAGTACGACAAGGACAGGTCATTGGGTATGTCGGAACAACAGGAATGGCCACCGGTCCCCATTGCCACTTTGAAATCATTGTCAACGGCACAAAAGTTGACCCCATGCGCATTCGTATACCTGACAGTAAAGCTTTAACCAATCAAGACCTGCAAGCATTTTTGCGCGAAAAAAACAATATTGATTCTTTGATAAATAGTCCAATAACGGAATCAGAAAGTCCTTCTTAAACCACATCTAAGACATATTGGTGAGCAAAACAGACGAATTTCTTTAACTTCTTTGCCGAAGTAAAAAGAAGCACCAGTGAAAAAGCCCCAACGAAAGTGAAAGAAATTGCATTTGTGCCTTTAGGGTTCTCTCAAGCTTTATACAAACCTTATCATTGATAATAAAGTCTCCCATTGATTGCCCAATCGCTTGAAGAGACATCACACAAAAGTCATAAAACTTTGACTTAAATATTTCTTTTCTAGAGTGATGCAAAAAAGTAGAGATATCAGTTAAAAAGAAACAAAATACGCAAAATTGGGCACTACTTTATCAGCGACATAATCTCATTATTGTCAATATAAACTATCCTTCAGACACATTATCTTGTCTAAACATCCCGTCTAAAAAAGAACTAAAAAAATTCATTTTAATGCCCCTTATTTAATGCTCCTTATGAGATCACATCTATCGAATATTGTAGAAAGTCATTTTAGTTTTGGATGATTATCTCATGAAATACAAACATATGATAATGATTGGGATTTTTCTTACCCTCTTTGTTGGTATGAAGCTCTCTTTCGCTCATGCTCAAAATATTTCTGTGACACACGAAACAAGGCGAAGCTTCATCGAAAAATTACCCAAGCCTAAACAAAGTGCATTTGATGATCGTTCAACAGATGTCTACATTGTCAATGAGCTTACGCATCCGCCTACTTCTATGGTATTAATTGCGAAAGGTATCCAGCGTGGACAGTGGAAAGCAGGTGGATACTGGGGAAACGCAGGACCTTCTAATATGATTGCATCTGGCTCTGTGGGAAAAGCAGCAACAACATCTAACGCTTGGCTTTTTGGCTCCGGTGGTTGGGCTATATATAAAGTACAAGATGACGGAACTCTTTTAACATTCCGCTGGTATAATCCATATACTGGTCCTTATGAATACTCCGCTACTGCGAACAAAAAAAATTATTATTTTGAACGAAGGGAGGAGGAAGGGAAAAATGCAAGAGTTATTTGGTACGTAAAAAGAAAGGCGCCAATAAAAAATTATACTGTTGTCATAGCAGCCGATCCGCAGCCATGGCATTTGGATTCTGGCGATCCTAACGCACACAGTAACAGGGAGCCTTGGATAAAGACAAATAAGAAAGTTGCAAATGCAATAGAATCACATGCAGCAGAATTTTATATAATCAACGGCGACTTAACTGAGTTTGGTCGACCCCAAACCTATCAAGACTATGCAGATGTGTATAAAAGCATCGCTTATCCTCTCTATGAAGGATTAGGCAATCATGATTACTATAATAATATTCGTGATTGTACAATCCCGATAGCAAATCTCTCAAAAGATGCATGTGCAGTGAGTGCTGTTAAAAGAATGTTTCAAGAAATAAAAAAATATAGCAGCATGTTGCCTCAGTTCAACAAACACATGACTGATCGTCGGGTCATTCACCCTAATGTAATGCGTCACATAATAACTGGGAGCTTAAGTTACTCATGGGATTATGGAGATATTCACTATGTGCAGCTGCAAAATTACCCAACTTATACAGCTCGTTTATATGACGGTCAAACGAAAGTAATCATAACGAAAGCTTTGAATTGGTTAAAAAAAGATTTAGCTGCTGCTGATAAAAGGGGAAAAGTTACAATTCTCAACTTCCATGATGCGCGTCCCTATTTTAGAGATAATGATTCGCATTTTCTTCATCCCCAAAATGCTAAAGATCTCGCTGCATTTACATCAATCATTAAACGTCATAATGTAAAAGCAATCTTTGTAGGACACGAGCACAATCAAATCTCTTGCCGTGCAAAAAATGATAAAGTCTTCGGAAATATCCCTGTATACACAGCAGGAGCACTGTTCAAAGGAGACTACTATCTCGTCGATGTGCGAGGAAAAGATATTCACGTTAAAGCTTATAATGGAAAAACAGGACAACCTGTTTTTGTCAAAGATTTGGGGCTAAATGGAGCCAGAACAGATTTCTCGCACAGTTGTAGTAATTTATAAGAACACTATTTTTTCACCCCTAATAAACAAAAGGAGATGTTAACATCTCCTTTTAAGAGAGAGTTGATGCATCATTTGAACCATTTGTATTTGAACCATTTGTCTTCAGTTTTGGCAAAGGGATTGTGACTTTTGTTCCCCCTAAATGGGACTTTTCAAAAAGTGGTTTTTCACCAAATTGCATACAAAGTTGTTCGATAACCAAACGACCAAGACCTGCTTTTTGCTCTGGTGTTTGATGCTTTATACCCACACCATTATCTTCGACAATCAACATCTGTTGTCCATCTTCTTGAGGACCAAATGAGATATAAATATGGCCAGAACGCTGATCAGGAAAAGCATGTTTTAAAGAATTTGTTAACAATTCACCAAGAATAATCCCGAGTGTTGTTGCATCTCTTGAAGACAATCGACAATCTTTAAAGGACGTATGAATGGTAATGTTTTCGCGCAATTCAAAAGGCACCGCCATTTCAACATCATGCACCACCGAACTGAGAAACTCTGCCAATAAGGTTGTCTCCATATCATCACTCAAACGCAAACGGCGATGCGCCGTGGAGATTGTTTGGATACGGTCCCGTGCAGCACCAAGCACAGAACGCACTTCTTCATTTTTGCTACGATTTAATTGCAGCCCCAACAAAGAAGAGACAGTACCAAGAGAATTGCCAATGCGGTGGCTAGCATCCTGTAGCAACATTTCGACACGTTGACGTTCTTTTTCGGCGTGATTGCGTGCTCTTTCCAATTCTTGTGTACGTTCTTTCACACGGGCTTCCAAAGCTACATTTTCACTATGAAGCAGCAATTGATACATTTTTAAGGCGCGTACATCACGATGAAAACGGTTAATGACAAAATAGGCCGAAATAAAAGTACTCACCACAGAAATAATCGCCGCCAATGTTAAAGCAGCCCGCATAAGCGCTATGCCCTCACGCTGTTTTTGTCGCACAACATCATCGCCATTCATAAAGCTTGTCATCAATTGGGCTAAACGCGCCACTTGAATCTTTGGAATTTCAGCGGGAGAAGAAGGTTGGGAAGATTGATCAGGAAGCGCATCAAGAGCATGCATATGGGCATTCATAAAATCTTTGCGTGCTTCAACTTCCTTTTTAAAAGCCGTAAACCATTCATCCCATTGCGGATGTGCATAAACAATAAGCGCCGTATTCTCGAGAAGGTCATCAAGACTACGAACGGCATTTTCAAAGCGTGCTTTATCTTCCGCACTATGGGTTTTTGCATAGCTCCGGTCAGCAACAGCCATATCGATCAAACTAATGAGCACCAAATCAGCCTGTTCGCGCAATTCAGAACTTGTGTTCAACTGTGCAACTTCCCGATCAACCGCGTTTGAAAGCAGCATGATGAAGACCGAAGCTAAAAGCGCCATAACAAGAGAAACAATAATCGCCACCCAACGCCAACGTGATATTGTTGAATCAGAAGAGGGACTTTGAAAAAGCAAATTCGTCTTTGTTGTCATAAAATTTCCATCGGCGAACCTGAAAGTCGTCATTTTTCAGCACAAAGGAAAGACTGCCTCAAAGATAATAAGAGACAAAGCCCAATGGATGTTCTCATCACCCAGGCTCCCTTATTTTTCGCAAGGCTCAGGCCCAATAATCTGAATTTCCTCAGATGCTAACTTTACTGTAATAGCTATAACGGGAATAAAAAAAACAAGGCTATCAACCATAATTATTATGCTTTTTTAACTCTTATTAGCCATCAAATGAACATAATGTACTTCCGGCCGAATAAGAATCAGGACCATAATCGGACTCACCATCGACTTTCAGAAGCTCCTGTAAGCGATTACGCGCTCGACTGACACGGCTTTTAATGGTTCCAACCGCACAGCCACAAATAGCTGCAGCATCTTCATAAGAAAAACCAGAAGCGCCAATAAGAATAATGGCTTCTCTTTGATCTGCAGAAAGCAGATTTAAGGCTTTTTTAAAATCTTGCAAATCGAGCGATCCATATTGAGCAGGATGAATAGCCATATTTTGGGTAAATAAACCCTCGCTGTCTTGAACTTCTCGTCCTCTTTTGCGCATTTGACTGTAAAATTCATTGCGCAAAATGGTAAAAAGCCAAGCTTTGAGATTAGTCCCCATTTCAAAACTGTCCTGCTTAGCCCATGCTTTCATAACGGTATCTTGGACCAAGTCCTCAGCCTTATCATGTCTGCCACTTAAAGAAAGGGCAAAAGCCCGCAGCGCTGGTAGAACCAAAAGCAGTTCATGTTTAAAATCTTTCACCCCCTTTGTCATAAAAGATTCAAACCTTTTCCACATTGTTTAAGCTAAATTGTTCCGCCTTCTCCAACCTTTCTAAAAGTTCTAGCAAACGCACAGGCAGTGCTTCTTCTTGAATTTCCATGTAGAACTGGCGTAATTTTCGCCCTATTTGGCTATTGACCCCGAGAAGATCGTCTCCAAACATGCAATGATTTGTGAGATTTTTTTCATCACGGTCGTTCATTTTTCATCCCCCTAATCCATATACTATAAGTAGCAACTAGAACATTTTTTTCGCCTTATGGTTGTAAATATGGTTGTATGCAAAAAGTTCCATACGAACAGAGGAACTTTTTCCTCTCTTGGGGGTTTCAATCAACAGAGTGCTTGCAAAAGGTCAAAGGAGTTATAAATCATGTCATTATCAACACGCATCGCCCCGCATCTTCCCTACCTTCGACGTTTTGCCCGGTCTGTCACGGGCAGCCAGTCATCTGGCGACGCCTATGTATCAGCAATGTTGGAAGCGCTTATTGCTGATATTTCTATTTTTCCCCAAACATCGAGTGACCGTATCGGCACATATTGGCTTTTTTGCCACCTTTTTGACCAAACGACACCGAATATCCCTGAACCTCTGCCACAGTTTGGCCTTGAACAAAAAACCAGTGCCAAATTATCGTATCTCACACCGCGTGCACGCCAAGCCTTTTTATTGATTGCGGTTGAAGGATTTAACGAACAAGAAGCCAGCGAAATTATGAATCTTGAGGTTAAGGAATTCCGCAAACTCCTTAACCAAGCATCGATTGATATTTCTCAACAAATAGCCACTGAAGTGATGATTATTGAGGATGAGCCTCTCATTGCAATGGATATTGAGCAAATGGTAGAAAGTTTGGGCCATCATGTGGTAGGAATTGCACGCACCCGCAACGAAGCTGTGGTCATGTATCATAAAAAAAAGCCACGGTTGATTTTAGCTGATATTCAATTAGCCGATAACAGTTCGGGCATTGATGCGGTCAATGACATTTTGAAGAATGATCATATACCGGTGATTTTCATTACGGCTTTTCCTGAAAGATTATTGACCGGAGAGCGTCCAGAACCGACTTTTTTAGTCACCAAACCCTTTAATCCTGATATGGTGAAGGCGCTTATTTCCCAGGCTTTATTTTTTCAAGAGAATGCTTCTAAAGCGGCCTAGAACAAAATAACATCTTGATCATGATCGTTCCACCGATTCCAAAGCCGCCCATGGATACATCGCACCTTAGCGCTCTCATGCAAGCGATTCGTGGTGCTGATATTTGTGTTCTCTATCAGACAACAAATCTGGTCTATTTATGGGCTGAAAACTTGCCGAAGCATTTGCACAACAAATGGCGTGTTGGGTGTCGTGACAGTGATTTTTTTTCGCTTGATCTTGCCGACAATATGGAAACAATCAAATTGCAGGTTTTAGCCACTGGCAAAATGCAAAGCATTGAAGCACGGTTTGAGGATATGGCCAAACAAGCACTTTGGTACAAATTTTCTATTGATTGCCACCGCAATGATAACGGAGAAATTATTGGCATTATCACCACTGGTGTTGATATTTCAGGATTACGCCGACGTGAGCAGGTACTAAAAATACTCCTTCGCGAAGTCAGTCACCGTTCTAAAAATCTTCTCGCCATCATTCAAAGTATTGCGAGCCAAACCGCACGTTACACGGAATCGCTTCAGGTTTTCTTACGCAAATTTCAAGGACGTCTCCATTCTCTTTCCCATTCTCAAGATCTGATCACCGATTCCGATTGGCGTGGTGCCCAATTTCGCGAATTGGTTCAATCGCAAGCTTTGGGTTATCTGATGAAAGAAACAGAACGCTTTTCCATTGCAGGGGTAGATCCTTATCTCTTTCCGAATGCAGCTTTGCACATTGGTTTGGCTTTTCATGAACTCATTGTCAATTCTCTTTCTTTTGGCGCCTTATCACAAGAAAAGGGTAGCGTCTGTGTGCATTGTGAAATCCACACAAACATGAATGAAGAAACACAACTTCTCATCACTTGGAATGAAAATTTTGAAGCGGGAACCTCTCTTTCTAACGAAAACAAAGCCTGTTTTGGCAGTGCTGTCCTCGAAAAGATTGTCCCAGTTTCTGTAAATGGTTCAGCTTCTTTAAAATTGACAGAGACAGGAATTGTTTATTGCCTGTATGTTCCCGATAGTTATTTTGACACCCTTTTTTAAAAAAGTAGTTACAACACTATGCAATGAAAAAGCCAAACACATACCCCAAGAACTGCTCTCATAGCCCCCTTGCCGAGCCACAAAGCCATTTTTTCTACACAACCCGTTCTTGGAATTTTGCCTCGCATCTCATCTCGTGGAACGCCCTCACCCACGAAGATCGATCCTGTTAGCATCGCTCCCTCTAGAATCCAGAAGCCACTGCAACATCCTCACGGGCGCTTAAACATCACTCTCTCGTTTCAATATTTTCCAACGAACCACGCCGGAACGAACCACGCCGGAACGAACCACGCCGGAACGAACCACGCCGGAACGAACCACGCCGGAACGAACCACGCCGGAACGAACCACGCCGGAACGAACCACGCCGGAACGAACCACGCCGGAACGAACCACGCCGGAACGAACCACGCCGGAACGAACCACGCCGGAACGAACCACGCCGGAACGCCGGAACGAACCACGCCGGAACGAACCACGCCGGAACGAACCACGCCGGAACGAACCACGCCGGAACGAACCACGCCGGAACGAACCACGCCGGAACGAACCACGCCGGAACGAACCACGCCGGAACGAACCACGCCGGAACGAACCACGCCGGAACGAACCACGCCGGAACGAACCACGCCGGAACGAACCACGCCGGAACGAACCACGCCGGAACGAACCACGCCGGAACGAACCACGCCGGAACGAACCACGCCGGAACGAACCACGCCGGAACGAACCACGCCGGAACGAACCACGCCGGAACGAACCACGCCGGAACGAACCACGCCGGAACGAACCACGCCGGAACGAACCACGCCGGAACGAACCACGCCGGAACGAACCACGCCGGAACGAACCACGCCGGAACGAACCACGCCGGAACGAACCACGCCGGAACGAAAAGCCTTTAAGAACGTTTTGCAGTGAGAAAGCCCTTTAGAACAAACAGATTGTATTTCATTCTGTCAAGCTCTTATTTGGAAAATTTTTTATGAATCCTTTTGTTTTTATCCTCTTGGTGGTTTCCTGTACAGATGATTTTAACAGCTGTTATTCTAACCATACAATGGCCAAAGCCTACCCAACAGCTCAAGCATGTGAGCAAGCCATGATACCATCCACCAAAAAATTTACATCTTATGGGCAACAAATCTTTGCTCAATGCACAAAGGTACACGCCAACTTACAGCAACAAGAAGTCAATGTGATCTGGGCTGTAACAAACCGAGGCAATTTCCTGCTAAAAAGCCAAAACACCAATGATACCATAGATCCGCAAATCCATGATACCATATCCGCAGTCCATGAAACAGATATTTTACCCGCCTCATCCCCTCTTCTACACCCTACCCCCATAAACCTCTTGCACAAACAACCGTAACAGCATAAACCCATCAGATTCTAAGAAAACAATTAATGGAAGAGTGCAGCATGATGGATAATAAACAAATTCAGACTTCAAAAGACCATCGCGCAGAGCAAATCGCCCCACCTCAAGATCAACCTTTAGACCCAGCAGTAGAACGCGTGAGAAAAAAACTTATGCGTCTCATGAGTATTTCTATTGTCATAACGCTCATTTCTATTCTTATAGTTCTTTTTTTAATTGTATACAAACTTATGGCAACGGGACCGGCTTCAAAACAAACAGCTCTTTTTTCTTCCCACAGCAAAAATCAAGAAGTTGCCCACCACACACTCTCCTTACCGGAAGGAACACAGATCCTGTCGGAAAGTCTTTCGGAACACAATATTATGTTGAAAATCTTAACGCCAGACGGTCAAACAAAATTTATGATTTACAATTACCATACAGGCGCACTTATTGCTGTTCTTTCTGTGAAAAAAACGGAAGAAATATCTGCCCCCCATCCCCATTAAGACAGCAATATCCCTGCAGACACCTAAATATCAGCCTCTCGCTTAAGCATTTTTCTCTGCTACAAGTATGTTACCACTCGGCGACGCTGTAGTTTTCCCTGCTCTTAACAAAATCAAAAGCAAACTTTAATCTTGCCCTTTGCGAAAAAGCAAAACGCACGCTTCCCCACAACAGCCCTTCAGAAATCCCATCGCCCAGCACAAAGACATTTTCTCTGCACAATCAGCTTCTTGAAACTTTTCGTCAAATCTCGTTTCTTGAAATCTAACGCAAATGACACCATCCTCACAGGTGCTTAAAACTTAGCCTCTCGCTTAAGCATTTTCCTCTGCCGAAGATGTTACCACTCGACGACGCCGTGGTTTTCTCTGGATTCCTTCTCCCAATACAGGCAAAGAAGCAACCTTCTCTGTCGCCCCATCCCCATTCTTGGAAGTTTCTGACGCCGTCTGTGAAAATCCAAAAGAAAGTTCAGACGACGATTCTTCTTTGGCACGCACAGTGCGCCGACGTGAAGGTCGACGTGTTTTTTTGACAGGATCTGTATTTTCTCCAGAAACGCATTGCTCTTGGACAGTTTTTTCATCTGATAGAGTACCATCCTCTAACGCATCATCACGCGCATACCCATTTTGTGCCTTCACGTGTTGACCATTCCCATTCTTTTGTTGCTGTGTTTGTGATGCATCCATGTCACAACTGACAGTATCTTTTTTTTCACCTTCAGCGTTTGTTTCAATGTACTCTTGCTCATTACTTTCATCGCGATTTTCATCACGACGAACAGATTGGGGCGTTTGCCCAGCCGCTGCTAGAATAATACGCAAGTAGTGTTCAGCATGTTGTAGATAATTCTCTGACATAACGCGATCACCAGCACCCTGTGCATCACGCGCAAGACTTATGTATTTATCAGCAATTTGCTGAGCATTTCCGCGAATCTTAACATCCGGACCGCTACTTTCATAATTCCGAGACAACGGATTAGGGCCGCGACGATTATTGTTGTTGTTATTACCATTGTTGTTGTTATTGCGACCGCGTGCCCGTCTATTTTGTTGTGGCCTCATCTTTATCCCTTTTGGAGTGTGTGTATGTCTTAATGACTCTTCTTTTATAGCATTACTTTTTGATAATACTGATCGTGTTCAAAATACGGTTATCAGGCTATCCCCGTTTTATTTTACTTAAATGATACCTACTGATATTTGATAAAGCATATATTTTTTGAAAATCACAAAAACAGCAGGGGAACAGTAAGCCCAAAAACCCCTATCTCTCTGCTAAACAGCAGAAACCTAGTGATGTTCACATAAAATGCCAAGTGTTTTTTTCTAAAATAGACCATATTTCACTAAAAAATAACCATCTTGTGGAAAAAGAATAAAAAACAAGAACACAGATACAATCCTCTTTCCAGCAAATAAACAACCCTTGCCAGAAAAAATAGGCGTTTCCCTTTTTCCTAAAATCATCGATCTCAAAAAAGCCGATATATTTCCTCCTCTTCGCGCAGGCAAGCTTAACAGCACTACCCCCACAGGTCACTGCGCGAACAGATTCCTATATGAACATAGCCTCTCTTCTGTTCTAAAGCAACCCCCCTTGAGAAGGAAAATTGTAAATGAGAAGGAAAAATTGTGAATGACAATCCCAAAAGACAATTTACGACTGCTCTAAAAGATCTCTTCCTATGCATAGATAGATTAACATCGAGCATTATTCAAGTGCTATGACCATCAGCAAACCGCTCTTCTTGCTAGCCGCCGCCCCAAATGGTAGTTTTTGGTTCAGCTCCAAGGAATTTATAAGGGAATTATCTCACTTACTGATACAAATTCAGTGTAAAAACCAAGTCTGAAATAAAATACCAGAAGCTTTTGAAAAAGAAACAAACAACATGCCATCCCCTTCACAAGCCTCTAAACAAAGCGGCGCTGCTTTTTAGAGTTTATTTTTGTAATGGCCAACACCAACAGATCAAAAAATTTAAAGGTTTTGCCTTATTTTTTTAGTCCTTTTTATACAACGTCTAGTTTATACAACGTCTAGGGCTTCTTTTAATCGATTAAAATTTATTCGCTTTCAGTTTGTATCACAACATTTTGCGGGATTTTTACATCTGTTAATTCAAGCTTCCTTGGAAACAAAGTGCGAAGTTTTAAGCCGTAAGCAAGAGCAAGAAGAACAACGGCGCTTATAGAGACATAATTTGTTAAACAAATATGCTTGCCAACAGCAATCAGCAATACTCTCCCAAGATAAGAACCATGAAAAGCAAGAAACAAAGTTCAGCTGTTTGTTCTTCCTGCATGGGTCATGCTTGATGATATTTTTCAAACTGCCAGATAAGGGAGAAAACTTTTGTTGCGTGTCGACCATAAACTTTAAAGTCGTAACTTCAAAAAGGCACTGCCTTTACAAAATAAGATGTTCCTTTTGCAAGATGAAATGTTCTTTGAGGGCACAGCTTTTATCTTTTTTCATCAGATTTCGCCTCCCCTTCAATTCCCGTATAAAAGCTTAAAAGTGATTGCGCATCTTGCTTTTTCCGCCATCTTTTTCATTGAGAAAACAATCCCGTAAGAGAAAATAGTTTCCATCTCCAGGACGTACCATTTTCATGCATTTTTTCTTTGCAGGATCAGAAAGAGTGTCCCACATTTCACGAATTGCAAAATAGGCTTCACTTTCTAAACTAAGACAGTGCTGATAAACCTCTCTTTTCATATCGGGCATAACTGAAGCAGCAATTTCCTTGCAATACACGCGGTGATCAAAAACTGGAATAGTCAATTCAACAGAAACTTGTTGCACCATTCGCTTATGAGAAAAAAAATAACTGACAATTTTTATAACAGCAAAACAAAAAACCAACGTACAAAAGAGCAGCACGCAAACAAAAGCGATCTTGCGACATAATTTTTTAAAATATGCTTTTTGCCTCGCGCGGATTCTTTTTTCCATAAAGACCGTATCCTTTAACTATCCCAAGATAAGCTTCTTACAGCAAAAGATGATAGAAGCCTGAAGTCCACTCAATACATGTTGCCCCCATACACTATCAATCTTCTTGTGTGAAAACACTCCCTTTTCTCTGCACTATTAACGTTTTTATTCTCTTTGTTGTTTGAAACTATCGCAGGAAACTTTTTGCGTTCAGTTTATGAAAAGGGTATAGAGGCATTAACATAAGACTTTGTTGATGTAAAATCCCCTACAAGGAATATGACTGATTTTCTAATTGAAACAAAATTGAAACAAACACACACTGTTGAAAGAACCATCGACATTTTTCGGACGAGAGCAACCCGTGCTTTATGGTGCTCCTCTCACGCTTCACAATGATGAGAAAAGATTGCACTCTGCCTTCCCCACTGTCCACCTCACGAACCTAACACAAAAACAACAGGAACAAATCACCTTCTTACTTTTTTGCTTTTAATAAAGAACGAGATTTTTTTAGTGGTGATGATATTCAGTTGAGATGCTTTATTCGGGAACTTTTTGAGATCATATTTGAAATAACTGAAGAAGATAAAGATTTTTGCCTTCTCCAAACGCATCATCATAAAAACAGGAAAACTGAGCAATATCACTTGATCATAAAGAAGAGCTTTTGCAAGGGATATAAAATAAAATGAAGGAGCACCAATGCTCCCTTCCTCGGTTATGAACCTGAAGATAACATCATTCAATGGAAAAAACTGGAGGAAATGATCATTGAGTTATCCACTTTATTGAAACATTTCAATACTTACGAGAAGAAACACCAGAGAATAACTTCACTGCAAAAAAACAACAAAAAGGAATGAACAGCGCACAAGATTCCGTTTGTAATAAAATGAATAAAATCGCGCTTAAAAAGCGAATATACCAACTTTAAATGTCCAAACTGATCAACGTGCCATACGGCCTCATAGACGAGCCTAATTTTATACAGAACATCTTTAGTAGAATGTTTGTATTGCGTGCATGACGCACTATGGGAATATTTCAAATCACGAGATAAACGCATGAACGCACAAAGGAACGTATCCTGCTCACAAACATGGAAAGGTTTCTTTAGCTGGATAATGCACGAGAGAATAAAGAGGAGTATCCTCACCCACCATACATTCAGGCTTAAAATCAAAAAACGGATTTCAAAATCAGATGAAATCTTCCCAACTCTTTTTTGCGAAAAACACTTCTATTGTATTAACTCTACAATATTGTATTTACCAGAGCTAAATCACCGTGCATATTGGCACATAGAAATTACAATTCGTTCGTGTCTCATTTTCGTTTTTGCATCCACAAAGTATAAACTTTAGAAAAGCAGACCAAAACGTAAAACAGAAATCAATTTAAATTCAGTTATGGCTTGCCAGTAACCTAATAACAAACCCCAGAAACAATGCAGCAGATGTTGCTGCATTCAGTCCACATTGTACTCCACCAATGAAAGCCCATTGATGGAATACAAGAACAGACGGCAAAAATTTTAGCGTTTTTCTACAATTTTCCAGTATTTCCCATCAGACATATAAGTCAACTGCTGTCCCTTGGTGATCCTCATACCCCTGCCATTAACATAAATGGATGAATTATAATCGGCTCGATGATCAACAAAAATTGATTTCCCTTGAAACGATCGAGGAGAAGGGAAAAAGATACGGGGTGCCCAAGAACCATTTTGCGACCGAATAACGATGAAATCTTGTGTCTTCAACGCCTTAGCAAGAGATTGCGCGGTGATATCTTTTTCGTTCACAAAAGCGACTTCAGGAGCAGCAGGTGACGCCCCCCCTCCAAAATTATTTATAGCATTGATACAAACATCATCATTACAAGTCGTCTGAACTACAGAAGGTTTGTTGCAGTTTCCATAAGAATAAGTCGATTGCTTTGCTTTGATTCTATCATCACCGATAGGCTTCGAGAAGGTTGAGCTTTGTGGCCCCAACATAAAACAAGATGAAGGCTGCTCATTCCCTTGAGAATACTCTTCAACAAAACCAGAAGATGCATAGAATTTGCCAAATGTACTTGGCACTTCAATAACACCCACGGTCGTTTTAGCCCCATTCATCAGATCTGTCACAATACCGGTCACGAGATTACCCTTCTTTATCACATCGAGTTGATACTGATGCCCTATTTTCCACGGTATCTCAATCTGACATTGTACTCCAGAACCCTCATGGTTGAAAAAACCACAATGACCACTTTTCCACCCCTTTGCTTCCCAGATAGAATAATTAAAAGCGTGAACTCCATGCCCCCTATTTTGTAACCCAATATATCCAGATCCATATCCAGATCCATTATTGAAGTAAAACATATTTGCCCAATAATATCTGGAATGAGCTCCACCATCCTGATTAATCTGCTGAAAAAAAGTGAGTTTATTAAATTCTGAATGAGCCGGCCATGTGTGCTGAATAGAAACAATCCCCCCTGCAACAATAGCATAACTTGGCAGACTTATAAGACAGAATAAAGAGCCTAAAACTATTTTTTTAAATAAACCATGCATTAAAAACCTCCTTTAGTTTATTTTTCATCAATCAAATGCTCCAAGAAAATCTGTTGAGGAACAGATTTTAACCAAGAGACAGCAAAAAACAGGGCATCCAAGTGCCCCGCCCAAAACCATCAAAAAGAGTTCCCCCCAAGAACGGAATAGCATTCAAAACAAGAGAAAAATTTCTCCTCACATCAACAAACATTGCTTTTTTCTTTGTACCCCCCCCAAGCTAAGATGAGATGAGTGACACAAAAGCGAAGAGAAAAAACAATGCGTTTCCCCATGCACCAAAACATGCCGGCATACGTAGAGAACAGCCCCACACAAAAACGGGAGACAAAAAAGAAGAAATTCACAAACACCGATAAGAGTATTGACTCCTTCCCCCTATGGTCTTCCCAAATATCGCTTGTACCCAAAGTGGGACAAAAACCAAAATCCCACGTAAGAACAACAGCTCCCTTCTGATCAACTGTGCTGATTTATCAATCATTGGAGAGATCATCCCTCCCATGCAAGACAGTTGCATAATCATTGAGCACTACGCCAAAAGCCAAAAGAGACATGAAAAGCAGCAACAGCTTAAACCAAAGTTTTATTGCGCTCAAAAGAGTGATCATAAAAAAAGCTGCACAGTGCAGCAACAAACCGCAAGGCTATAATCCAAGCCCAAACGAGAGCAAAAAATCACTGATATTCTTCTCTCATGCGATAGACAGACATCCCAATACCGGCGATTGTCGCCAAAACCATCACCACGGCTAACGCCCATTGTATAGGCCCCTGTCCGGTTAAAATTCCTGTTAACCCTGAAAAAGAGCCAATGATTGGCGTCAAAACTTCGATATTTTGCCAAAAGGGCTTTTGGGGTGGCTCCACTTCTTGATAATTGGAAGAAACATAAGCGCCTTTAGCCCATAAACCTGCTTCTGCCGCCCGCCGATGGACAAGCCCCTGTAAGCGTTTTCCGCCCGCTTTGGTCCATTTTTGCAACTCAGCCGGCACAGCCTCATACTCACCTTTATTGAGCTTTTTTAACAGCGTAGAATTACCAAAAGCTTCCGTTCCTACATTATAGCAAAAAGACACAAGAGCAGCAAACTGTTCATTGGTTAAAGACCGATCAACCCTCTGTTCCACCGTTTGCTCAAATTGTGCGAGATCTTTTTGCAAGAGATCTTCGGCCTCAGCAGCAGTAATCTGCATTCCTTTCTCGACAACAGGCTCCCCTGCTTGTGCGGTATGGCCATAACCAATTGTCCACACCCCCCTAGCATCTTGATAAGCTTGCAACCGGAGCCCCTCCCATTGTTTAATGAGAGCCAACCCCTCTTTTGAAATTTTTCGCATTTTTTAAAAACTCCTCGCGCCTTTTAGGCTTTAAAAGATCATGTCAAACAATGAATGGTGACGATGTTTTCTTGGATCGCTGCTTTCAATTTTTAAAGATTCTGGGACATGAACCTCTATGTCAGCGCTGCCAATGACGAATGTGCCATCTGCCTTACCACTTAGAATGTTTGAACTTGTAATGTGTGAGCTCTGCTGTTGCTGTTTGGCATTCGTAGAATCTTGCAAAGTCGTTTGCAATTTTTGTTCCAAAGCCTCCACACGCTGTGTCAGTTGTGTGATATTTTTGCTTTGTGTTGTATCAAAACGCTCGATCTCTTGACGCACTTGATTCAACAGAGCATTCAAAGGAGCATGCCCCATTCTTCCGCTTGCATAAAGCACCACGCGAATACATTCCGGATCCTCAATGTCAGAGATAGAAAATGGAAAAAGTGCCATTGTATGACCTCATTTGGTTATAAAGAAAAAGCAAGCAACATCAGCTGGTTTGACGCGTTTGCACCAACACGCGTTTAAGCGCATACGCATCAAGAAGTTTAAACATGGAAGAGATTTGAAATTAACGAAAAGGTGCCAGCAAACAGCACACCCCAAGCATACCCAGCATACCCAAAGCACACAATGTCTTGACGCATGTGATTCAACAGCGTTTCAAGCAATTTTTCGCGATAGAGAAGGCTTCAGTTTTCACGTTTTAATAGCATAAACAACGGCGACATTGACAGGACGTGTTTCACCACCACCTGTTTTCTCCAAGGAAAGTTTGTGCGTGTGCGCCCCAGCAAAATTTGTCGGAGACTCTATCGAAGTATTATAGAACATCACCTTCGCTTGTCCTGAATAAAGGCGTGCCAAATCATATTGCATCCCGGGCATATGATGCTGATGTGCACCTGATGAATCTGTTTTTCCCTCATGCGTATGCGCTTTAAAGGAATCTTCTTGCCTGCTTCCTAACACACGCCCTTTATCAATCTTGTTTCCACTATCCAGCCCCCGCAAAAACATTCCACGCAAATCGGGCACATTAAATGTTGAGTAGAAATTTCCTCTTCCCCATGTTTCACCAATTGCTGCAAAGAGGTTTGCATAGTCCTTTCGCGAATAGGCTTTACCATCACACAAAAGCCAACCTTCAGGCATTTTTTCCATGGCAAAGGTAGCAATAAAGCCCGCTGGAAAACTTTCAGGAAATTTTATGGTCGGATTGGTTAAAAACCAACCGTCTAGATTTTTTCCAGCAATGTCAGAAGAATAGACAAGCTCATAAAGGCCACCACTTTGAACTTCTCCACCTCTTAAAGGCTCTATCCCATCTGCGGTTGCCTTATAAACGGGCAATGCCGTTAATTGATTTAACGCCACAGTTGTTTTCCCTTTATTCACCCCTTGTGCTTTAAACCGCACAACAATACCATTCATATAAGACGTAACAAGAGACTTTGTGGTCAAACGAATGGATGTCGTATTGTCATACTCCCTGACGGTAAACTGTGTCTCAGTCACCCCACCATTATCTAACAAATATTCTTTGATGCGTTGCATCATCGCACGAGCACTATCATTCACTGAACTTGGGGGTTGCCCCTCTGCCCAGTTTATCATGTCATCGGCATAGGCATTCTCAGAAGCCATGAGTGACCAATCATAAATCGAACTCATAGAATATATCCTTTTTGCAAAAAGTGAAGACGAGCAAATAAAGAAGAAAAGAAGGAAGCAATTTTCTTTTTAGGCGCTGTGATTTTCTCCATTTGCAAGCCAATTTTGTCATAATCAACATGCAAGAACTTTGTTTTCATATTCATATAAACAGCATCAGGCTTCAAACGCAGCACATCTTGGGCAAGAACACCGCGATAGCGTTGAGGGTGCCCTTTATAATTAAACAGATAAAGCGGATAGCCCTTTTTCCCCCCCACAGGGACAATATTTTCTTTAGCCCTCACATCAGAAAGCCCAAAAAGTCCCCCCACCAATCCAAGCACTTGTTTTGCATCACGTAACGGATCTTTTGTGATGGAAGGCATTGTTGTAGTCTGTCCTGATTTGGTACCGTAATTTCCGGCGGCTTGTGTTCCCATTTGAAGCAACTGTGCCAACCGGTTCCACCCTTGATTATCCTGTTCAGTCCATTTTTGCCGTTGCGCATCCAACACATTTTGGCGGTTTGCATCTTGGATCATCCCACCTTTTAAAGCATTGCTTTGCGCATTGCTTTGCCCTTGAAAGTAACTGTTAGCAGCATTGATCTGATCAACCAATGAACGATCAATCATCTGGTTGGCGTTCATCATATTTTTGACATCTTGATTATACTGCTGTGCGGTCGCATTTGTTGCCAATGCCCCCAATTCATCGGCGAGCACCCCAGTGTGCGCACCAGAGCCATAGCGCCCCGCCCCCGACATCGATTGATTAATCGCATCAGAGGTTTTACTCAGCGCATTTTGCAACGCCGCATTAAAGTGACTATTGTTTCCAATCCAGTTTCCCTTTGCCATATTAAAGAGATTATTGGCACTTTGCGTTGGACCATTAAACCACTGTGTAAGAGCTGGATTGTTGTACTGATCAGCAGCCTTTTCCAAACCACTAAGAGCATTTTGTGTCATATTGCCAAGACCAGCAACGCGCTCTCCTTGATAAACATTACCACCTATGCCTTTATTATAAAGATCGAGTGCTTGCGCACTCGCTTTTTTAAGGATATCTTCCGCCCATGCGGGTGGTGCATTTGTTTGTGTTGTTGTTTGCACTTGGGGTGTTGTTTTTCTTCTCATGAGATCAGAACCTTTCTATAATGAATAAGATTAAGTGAGTATCCGTGATGCGTAAGCATTTTAGCCCATCCAGACCTTCCAAGTGTCAGCATTTCCTCAGCGTTGATTGACCGCGCCCACTCTTCAACCTTCTCAATCAATTTGACCAATTTCAGCCCTCCCTCTCCAGCAAGGTCAGAAAGGACAACGCGTTTTTTTCCCGTATGGGTTATTTCAATTTTTGTAATCGCGAAGGCACTAAATTGGGTTTCATTTTTTAAGATCAGCCACAATTGTGCTTGCCCGGTAGTGATTTCTTCAGCAATTGTTGGCAAATACACATCATCGGGAAATCGCTGTGCATATTTTTTCAGTGCAGCATTTATGTCCTCTTGATAGGGCGCTATTTTTTCCCACGACCATTGATCAGTGAGGTGAGCAGAATAAAGGTTTTGGCTGTCTTGTTGCTGTGTCATCATTTTGGCTCTTTCAGCTTCTTGGCAATGAACCATATGACCAGATTTTGGGCATGCTTAATGCATTTTTTGTCATGACAATTTGGCAATTGCTACCCCCCGCAAGAACACAAGAAAAATGGAATTCACAAGCCTTTCAATTTTTTGAGAACCACTGCTTCATATGTGCGAAGATATTATCTATCGCATCCATGAGACGTGCAAAATCAAGAATGAATATAAAGATGATAAACAAAATCCATTTCATAAAACGAGACATTATTTTCACACTTTTGTAAGTAATGATGATTTCTTGCAGCATTTCTTTTTCTGCTTCCGTAAGCTGTGTCTGTTTTTCCGTTTTTTTTCTGACCATGTTTTCATTTACACCAGCATTCACCTTGTTTTTCGTGTTTTAAGATGCCTCTTGATAAAATTTGTACGGATCATATTGACGTCTTGCGCATTTCAATAAGTTGGCAACCAGCGAGCATAAGAAATATCTGCAATCATTTATTACAGCTCAGCATGGCTCACCACATGCCTGCTTGAAACAGTCCCTCCAGAAATTCCCCCGAGACATTCCTCCCTAGACATTCCTTTTGAGAGTTCCACACACACATTCCCCCTTGAAAGGTCTCCACCATACTTGCGCTTGAAGAGAGTTCCGCCATACTCCCGCTTTGACACATGCTCTCACCGCATACTCTTTCATTATACTAAGGCATAGCTCACCACATGCTTTTTTATACTAATGCATAGCTTACCACATGCTTTTTTGTTATGCTAAGGCATGCCTACCGCATGCTTTTTTGTTATGCTAAAGCATGCTCACCGCATGCTTTTTTGTTATGCTAAGGCATGCTTACCGCATGCCGGCAGACTTCAACTCAACATCAAATCCTGTCACATGCGACCAATTGACTCCCTCAGGGATGCGTAATTTAAAGCGATAAAACCGCGCTCTAGCACGAGAATGAATTTGCCCCGTATTGTGAGAAGGTTTCTTTTCCGGCAACCACACAGTTTTCTCTTCAAGTGATTGACGCAAACGCATTCCCACAGACAAATAGAACTCTCCACTATTGACCTGAGGCATAATATTTTTCACCCGCGTCATCATACCATTTGTCTGCCCCATTTCTTGCGATGTCACCACACAAGCCATCGGTTGCCCAGAAAACGCGCCAAGCCTCCCTTGATGATCAAACGCCCCAAGCACAGGAGATTCATTTTGCCAAACCTTACTGTCGAGAGAAAAAGACAACCCATCAATGCTGTGTGAGACTTGATCAAGTCCTTCCAAAGTGGTCCCTGCTAAAAAAATAGGCAGGATTATTTTGATGTGCACAGACGCTTTTGTCCATTTTTGCAATCCCCAATCATAAATAAGCAAAATACGTTCTTGTGGTTTATCACCGGCATTGACCATCCAATAAACGCGATTATAAACACCATCGATAGCAGCAGACAGATTGATTAAGTTGTTATAATCGCTTGTTGTCGTTATCGTTCGATCCACTTTTTCGAAACCAATGGGGATGATCTGTCCCTCATGGGTGATCTGATAAAATCCGCCTTCATCAGCAAAAAAAGCAAAATCCCCACGACAAATGATAGAATCAGCGTTTTTTACACCACGTTTATCGTGTATTTTTTGGAAACTGAAGATAATCTTGGAGCCAGGAATAAAGGAGCCCGCATAGATAGCAGAACGCATAAAGATGATGGGATTTGTTGTTTCCGTTGCTCCTTGCACGAATCCGCCATCGGGAAAATCTTGATAATCGCAGCTTTTTTTCCCAACAGTCCAGAATTCTGCATCATTCAACCCCGACCAATGGACGCGGCGCGGATGCTCTGTTAATTTCATCAAACAGACAAAATCGCCCCACACGCGGACGATTCCAGCCTGTGGAGGATTTCCCCCTAAGTTTCTAAATCTTTTATCATGATTAATATCGATCACTTGCGGCTTATCATTCGCGTTGACAGCAATGACATAATCGCCAAACAAAGCGAAAGACCAAGGAGCATCAACATTAGCAAGATAGTTTTTTCCTTTTCGGCTAATATCCTCCCACTGCAGTGATATATTGTTGAGAAGGTAGATTTTTTTTCCTGTTCCAGCAAGAATGGACACACCGGATTTTGTTTTAACAGCAATTGCGCCCAAAATAGGAGCAGGACAAGGCGCTGTCAAAGGAGTAAAGCTTGGCATAGGAATATAAGACCCATCAGCCGGCAACACATTCACAAGCTCATCGGTAAAGAGTCCATTGATGTCAGCAACATCAGGCCGATAATCCGCAACTGGAAAAAAAGTCATTTAAAACCCCATTAGAAGCATATTTGAAAAGCCTTCTCCACGCGCTTTTTCAAATCGCCAAAGTTTGTTTTATTGTCAAAAAAAACAAGAGCGCCTAAACAGCAAGCGCCACCAAATGAGATCAGGACAAAACCCTGAAAAGGATGTAAAGCTCAAAGCGCTATAGGATGTAAAAACATATCCTCAGGCAAAAAACTGATAAGTTCATCAATAACAATGCCATGAATATCGACAACACCACACACCACCGCCACACACCACAGATTGAGAAAAAAGCCCTTTAAAACCTCATAGGCAGAATATTTGAAGCTCCTGTTTGACGTGATGTTTGGGTATGCAAAACTTGGAGCTGTTCTTGAAAATCGTTGAAAGAAACAGCAGCATATTCAGGATCTTTGAGAATATTTTTATAGAGCTCGTATTTTGCACGCGCTTTAACAAGATCAAATGCATGAATGAACCAAGGATTATCCTCTTGCGTGCCCATTCCCTCTCTAAAATGCATGCGCGCATAAGAAAGACGCACAGTCTCTACATTTGGAGGCGTTGGGAAGAGTCCTATTGTCTGATCAGCACAAGTATAAAAGAGCGGAGTTGCTAAAGGAGGTTTTTCTCCATATTGTTTTTGCAACGCCTCAGAGGTTTTAAAGAACAATTGTGTTTGTGTTGGAAGATATGTTCCTAAAAACACCGATTCGAGCACCATGTCCGGTTGACGAAAAAAGCCATCCTCTTGTCCATACCATGTTTTTCTTGGTTTTGTTTTAAATGTCACCACTCTTTTTTCATTAAAGAAGAAAGGTTCTCGTTCACACAAACGCAAAGCGGTAAAAATGGAATCTTGAATTTGAGCAGAATATTCCGCTGTTGTATCGTCAATTTCATCTTGAATAAGCGTAACCATATGATCAAAAGTTTTATAACGGTCTAAATCTGTAAAATCATGATGATTGGTATCGGTAGGCAAAACAGTCATGAGCAGTGATAATCCTTTTGCGTGTGAGGCATTTTAGCTCTCGCTCCCCCAGCAGAATATTCTGCTGAGGAGAGAGTGTACAAACCTTCAAACAGCGCTGTTAAGGTAGGCGCACCAGAAGTTCAGATTACGCGTATAGCGCAACCCTTTCCCCTAGACGCGAGAGAGATTTCTCCCCCCAAGGAAAGTGTTCTGCTGAGGAGAGAAGAATTTGCAAGCTTTCAGAAGAAAGCCCTTTAAGCAGGTGCTCCATAAGTTGGGATGACGATTGTAGCGAAATCCTGTGCCCCTTGCGTACTTCCTGGTAAATTATAGCAAGTTTTTTTCATACCGATAATGGTTTTAGCCGCCACACCGAACTCGCGTTCATAATCGAACAGCTCTTCGACCAATTTATAGCGTGTAGCCCCACGGTCTTTACCAAAAGCAATGACAGCACTTTGTGCTCCAAGCAGAACAGCACGGCGCACATTTGGCACAGCCTTTTGCGTTGTGCCTGACTCGACACCTTCAGTGACATGTTCCGCTTCACGCAAGACCACCCCATTATACATACCAAGCGATCCATCATAGAGAGGGTTTTTGATACGGCTTCCACTATAGATTGCCTTCGTAATATCAAGCCACTGCCCAGCATCTGTATTGGTTCGCAATTGCGTCACTTGTGTTGGATGAAGATAAAGCACATAGACATTTTCGCCCTCAATACGCACGGGTCTAATTTTGGGATTTGCCAATTTAGCACGTTCGACAGCCTTATCGATGAGCTTGAGATTAAAAACATCACTTTCTTTTAAATCCTCATCTTTTGTTTTCCCATTGGGGCGCACGACACGTTTATCGGTTGGTGCGGTTGGTGCATTAAATCCGTAATGAACGGGTTTAAGGGTAATAGTACGTCCTTCAAAGTTAATGGCTTTTGCGGTATAGCCACACACTTGAATAAAGAACATCATACTCAGACGATCAGCATACCAATCGACCAAGCCATTTTTGGCTTCGGTACGCAAATCATGGAGAACGCGTTGCTGATCAATAGTGCCTTCATTTTTGACACGCACAGCATGAACGAGTTCGTTAATTGCCAAGCGATCATTGAGAAATTGCAGGGCTTCTTCATTGCCTTCGAGTGCCTGCCCTTCACTCACCCCATCACCAAGCAACTGCACACGCAAGCCAAAGCTAATAGCATCCCCACTTGCTTTATTGGTTTCGTCTTTTAATTGTACGATACTGTTGGAATCGCTTCCAATCAACGGAGCAATAGGAATTGCTTTTGAAACTTCTTGGTTCAGTAATTTAGACCATGTGCGCACAGCCATTGGGTCATTAAGTCCGACATAAGTTACGGTCATTTTATCCTCTTAACGATTATTGATATAAAAAACCCGGCAAAGCGCCGGTTATTGATACTCCACATCTCTTCATTTTGCAGACGATGGATTGGTTATTGCGACTTCTGTTTATTGCTAGCTTTTGCCTCCCCCCCCCAGAAATTCTCTTTGAGATTCCCCACACACACATTCCCCCTTGAAAGGTCACCCCCCATGCTTGCACTTGAAGAAATTTCCGCCATATTCCACTTTAAGAATTCCCCCCCAACGCATGCCTGTTTTAGAGGTCACCTCCGCCCATTAAACGGTTAAAAGCAGCTTTGTTTTTGGGATCATTAACCCAGATGCTAAATTCTGCCTCAGACATTTTATCAAGCATATCTAAAGAAATGGGACCACTTGGAGTCAAACCGTTAGAGGCCGCCAGTGTCCGTGCTGAATGATGCCTGTCTTGCAAATTTTCCACAGTGTTACTCTGGAGATTTTTATAGCCAATTTTTTGCGCAATATTGTAGATCACTTCGGCAGGGTTTTGATTTTTTTGCGCACAATCACGTAAGATCTGCTTCAATTCATTACCAATCACTTCATCAATGACTTTGGGATCAGCCATTTCTGGATAGAGGGCAGCACAAGCAGCCAATTGTTTAGCACGCGTCTCATAAATAAAATCAGCCGCTTGATCAAAGTCATGATGCTTTTGTTTAACAGTACTCACAGATTGCTGATAAAAAGAATACAACTGTTCTGCTTCAGGAACAACCGAAGTGTGTTGTTGTTTGGCATGCAACAATCCCTGTTGATGGAGTGTTTTTCCCAACCATTGCATATACCCCATGAAGTCTTTTTGCGGATCTGGCGGTGCATCCCCCCCGTCCATTCCTTGAACACCTTGTAACGCTCCCTGTTGTGCGCCCTGCTGTTGATATCCTTGCTGGTGCCCTTCAAAATGGCCTTCAAGCGTTTTTTCCCTTTCTCCATCTGCAATTTCAGTGTTTTCTTTCACTTCGGTTGTGGAAAGAAAATCCTGTCTCAATTGGTTTTGTTCTGCTGGCGTTAAGTGTTCTTGATCCATACTGTTTTGGCCCTCTCTGTTTCGAACAATAAGATTTATGTTTTCTTCAAATGAAAGAGCTTATTTCTGCATATTTGCCATCTGCAAAATAGACTGCATCATCTGCTCTGCTCCAGCATCACCACTCTGTTGGAAAGCATTTTGCTCCTCCTCAAGAGCACTCTGCTTTTGCGCTTTCAGTGCAATTTTGTGAATGAGTGATGCAGGCAAAGGCGAATAGCGCAAGAGATCAAGCATAATCTCTGGCGTTGTAAAATTCTGCATCAAAGGCAACAATTGCATAATGAGTGCAAATGTCCGCTCTTTTTCATTAAGACTTGTTGGTGCATCATCGACGACAATATCATATTCCAAACTGGTCACCATTTCCCGTGTGAGTGGCACATACTGAGCATTTTCGTCACCAGCAATGCGCACCAATCGCCCATCGGAGAGATAATTTTGAATAAGATAGAGAATAATTTTTCCCTGTCGTTGCCGATATCGACGCAAACCATCAAAAAAGGAAGCCAACAAATTGAGTGAAGATTGGCGACGTTGTTGTTCTAAAATCCCTGGTTGGTTTACCGCCCGTGTCCCCACAAATTCAGAAGACAAGCCCGTCACCTGTTCGATTGCGCTCTTTGCCTCATTAAACAATTGGAAAAAGCCTTGCGGGAATTGTGCCACGGGTTTAGGCTGGATTCTTCCCCCAGAAACCGCACCACTTTTCAACCAAGTAATACTATCAGCTCTTGCCCAACTTTCCACAGCTTGCCGGTCATCATCAAAAGCATCCCGTTCCGCCATGATTCCGCCTTTTGACTGACTATTGAGCAAATGCATGACTTGACTAAAATATTTATTCGCCCATCGTTGCGGATCTTTTGTTGGTTTAACAATGCCATAAAACTGTCGACTGAGCTTATCAAAAGTGCCAGTAATACACTCCCACCCCAATTGATGAGGCGGCACCAAGGGCTTATCAGGAACATCAAGCAATTTTTTTCCCAAAAAGGCGCGTTTAACAATTTTTCTGGTCGATCTCGTTGCTTGGATGTTAGGATACTCTTTCCATAAGCTTTGAAACTCAAGCTCGGAATAATCGGTAAACTTTCCAGTAAGCGGATCAAGCACCCTATAAACAACCTCGCGTTCGAACCAGCGGCATTCGGCCAGCGTGACCATTTTAGGGCTCTGAAAACTGCGCCCCTCATCCTCGCCATAGCTTTGCGTATCGCTATTGCTCATGTGATGCAAAACGCTATAATTTTTAACCCAATCCGCATGAAGATCGCTCCAATGAACATGAGGAAACATTTCTTTAGCAACCGCTAGGGGTTTTTCATCAATATACCAAACATGCTGCGCATCAATGAGATTAGGCTTCACAGCACTTGCATCCCAGACCATTTTCATTGGATCTAATCGCGCAATGACCGGTTTACCCTGCGGATCTTCTTCATAGTCAAGGCGTGTATCTGTCCACCCCATTCCGCAAATAATGGCATCTTGAAAAGCATCGGAATCTTCATACTCACCATCCGCCTCATCACGAAACCACTCAGCCGCTCCGGTTAAGATTTCATTGGCAAAAGCAGCACCTTCTTGGCGTGGAATAAATTGCACTTGTCGTTTATTATTGCGCTCCGCCCCAATCACAGCATTAATCAAAGGTGCAATACGGTTAAATGTCATAACCGGTCTATTTTGTTCTCGCAACACGGCAAGATCTTGCTCATTCCACTGCCGTCCATTGTAAAAATCATAGTCTTCTTGGGCATTTTTTCGCCATTGTTCAACATGGGTAATATCATCCTGATACCAGCCAACGAGTTTTTTAAAGAGTGCCTGATATTCAAGCGGCTCTAAAGAATCAAAAGAATTGGTAGAAATATTCATTAAAAAGCCATCCATGATGTTTGAGAATGGTGAAAAGAACGATAGGTATTTTTTCGGGGACGAACATTGGGCTGTTCATAAGCCACACACATGAGACCAAAACTATCAGCGCCATGGCTTGCCCAATCATGTTCGGCGCCTAATCCAATATTACGTTGTTCATCCCGTTTTTCGTGATACCAAGCCAGCGCTTTTCGTCCAGCTTGTGTGGTATCGCGATTAAACCATATGGCAGGAAACAAACGTCTGACGGCTTCAATACGCATTTTAACTGCCCCCAGCCCTTGATTAGGAATCACCTTGGTTTGAAACCCAGCCTGTTGGAGAGCACTTTCAAAACTGACATTATAAACACGATCTTTTGTCGCCCCATCATGGGGCAAGACCATAAGCGCCTTATCATATCCCCTTTGAAACACCCACCCCACATGCTCTGAGAGAGGCTGTCCCTGTGCTTCATAGTAATCAAGGACGCGGATTTCCCGCCCAACAAATTGTGCCACCCACAAAGCCGTTGCATCGGCCTTTGCGCCTGTTCCACCGATATCCCAAAAGATTTTGACCTGCATCAGCGGATCACGTGGAACAGTGGTAATGCGCCCCTCCTGCTCTGCTTGCAAGAGTGCTTTTTGGTAATAAGCGCCTTGAACAGCTTGTAGATATTCTCCTTCCCAAATATGATTATACTGTTCGGGTCTTTGTGCTAAATCCGCCTTACGATCTCGATTGAGTTTTTCAGGAAATTGAGGATTATCGCGCCAATTGATCTCAGCACCTTTGATATTGGGATCATCAACATTTCGGAATCGTTTTTCAACGGGCGCATTTTCTCGACAAGGGTTCCATGTCACCCATAATTCAGCATTCCAATCTTTTCCTTCTTCGCGCAATGTTGGAATAAGCGTTTGCCAAGCAGTCTCAGTCACTGGCTCCGCTTCATCAACCCAGCAGAGAAAAACCCGCCCCATCGATTTAATACTTGCGATATTACGATCCAGCCCCGCAAAAACATAAATGATACGCCCATCTTTTGACTTAATATACTTATCGCCGACTTCATAATAATCCTGTAGAAAAGGATAAGCTTCAATGGCACGTTTAATTTCTTCTAATGAACTTTCATTGAGTGAATTTTGAAACTGTCTTGCACAGAGAATAATACCGCGTTCTCCAGCCTTTCCATGCCGATATCCAATCACAGCAGACATGAGAGCAAAAGAGCGTGTTTTTCCAGAACCCCGCCCTCCCCAAGCGGCACGCACATCAGCTTTTCCAGCAAAAACAGGAAGTAGCTTTGGAATAAGAGCAATTTGAGCCGTTGTCATAAATCCTCAAACACTCCCATCCTTAACCAGCCCCTCCAGCCATCACGCCGCCCAATACCACATCCGTCAAAAAGCAAGCTCCTCAAGCTCTTCCCCCCTAGGGATACCCCCCTTAAAGCTCCACATTCCTTCAAAGCAATACACCCCCCTCAAGCTCCACACCACTTAAGCCCCCTATCCGCTCAGACTTCATATCCTTTAAAATCACTAGTGCAATCTCAAAACATGAAGTTATTTTAATATCTCCCCCTACCGCTCCAAGTAACTTAGAGAGCCAGAACTTTCGCAAGATGCGCAAAAACTTCCAACAAACGGCACACACATCAGCTTTTAAGCAAAAACGGGGATAAATTTTGAAATAACAGCAATTTGAGCCGTTGACATGAATCCTCAAAACCACGCTCTCCAGGCACTATAGGTCTACAGATATCACGGCTTCCAACACCACAACCCCTAAAAAAAAACGAAGGTCCCCCATATTTCCCTCCTAGAGTAATCTAGGGGGGCACCACCCCCCCCTTAAAGCAACCCTATCCTCAGGCTCCACGCCCCTCAAGGCTTGATCTCCCTCTCAGAAAGCGTATCCCCCTCAGGCTGCACATTCTTTGCAACAACCGGCACAATTTCAACACGCGAAATTGTTTTAACCGCCTCGCCCCCTTCTCCAGTTACTTGCAGAGGCAAAACTTTTGCAAGAAGCGAAAAAAAAGGCACAGGATTATTGAGTGCATGATATTGAAGATAGGATACCAATCCATCTTCACCATAGTGATACCCAGCTTGTTCAGCGGCTGTAAGAAGGGCTTCATTAAAGCGCTTTGTTGTTTTATTCAATGCACCTTTTTTGCGCCCTCTTCGCCGTACGGGAAGACAACGTTCCTCTGCCATCAGTATATTCTCTCAAATGAGGTATAGAATAATGTCTTGAGAGAGAAATCAGTAAATAAAGTGAAAAAAAACAAGACCACTTAACAACATTGCCCCCCACATAAAAGCAGCAAATAATGGGATGGCTTAGGTAATTTCTACTAGAATTCCTTCCTTATCTTGTGATGTACTTTCTATAATATACCCAAAAACTCTACCTGCATATTATATCAGAAAGCTCAACCTCATAATACCATAACCGTCTTTACCATCTAACGAAAGACACAATTCTCCCACCTACTCATCTCTTTATAAGAGGAATAAAAATGAAAGAACCATACCATAGATAAAGACAGCGACAGTAGTACGGAGGTTGAGCCTTCTGACACAATACACAAATAGAGCTTTCAGATATACTATAGAAAGTACATCACAAGATAAAGAAGGAATTCCAGTAGAAATTACCTAAACCATCCCCTCTCCAGAAGAATATCTCCCCTAGAAATCTTTTTTATTGCGCACACAATCACACAATGAGATTCATAAAAATTTGGAACATTGCAAAAAAATCGGAAAGTTCAGGAAACCCCGAAAAAGGAAAAGCATGCAAACTTGAAAAATCTCAAATCAGCAACATTGTCTATAACTCTATACCCTTGTCTCTACGTTTCTCTACGGTATTTTACAGCTTCATTTCCGAATTTACTTTTCGACTTAAATGACTTTTTTAGGACTTAGATGATTTTTTTAGATTGAGTTTTCTTTCCGACTCATTTTCACTTGCCTACACTTGCCTACACTTGCCTACACTTGCCTACACTTGCCTACACTTGCCTACACTTGCCTACACTTGCCTACACTTGCCTACACTTGCCTACACTTGCCTACACTTGCCTACACTTGCCTACTGATTAACTTTTTATCCACTCATTCAGCTGGCTGGCCTCATCATTCGGCTTATTCAGCAGCGCGGTCAGCAGCGCGGTCAGCAGCGCGGTCAGCAGCGCGGTCAGCAGCGCGGTCAGCAGCGCGGTCAGCAGCGCGGTCAGCAGCGCGGTCAGCAGCGCGGTCAGCAGCGCGGTCAGCAGCGCGGTCAGCAGCGCGGCAACCTCTTCACCACTCTTACTCTTTTTCTCTATTGTTCTCTTATGATTGATTTCCCCAACGCGATTGCGTTTATTGATAGATCCCACGCCTGAAAAAAGACGCAATCCGAATCATATAATTATGTTATCTGTTTAGATTTACCTTGTCAAGTTTTTTATGCTTTCACTATCATTTTTTTCAAGCACCCTTTATTAAGCCCCCTTTTCAAGTATCTTTGGCTTTTTCTTACTTTTCAGGCAAAAAGACCAAGCGATCTCCTTGTTTTGTAATTTTGACAGTTGTTTCATCATGAATATTTCCAAACAAGATGTTTTCGGCGAGCGGATCTTGTATTTCTTTTTGAATGATGCGCTTAAGAGGGCGCGCGCCATAGAGGGGATCATAGCCTTTATTGGCGAGAAATTCGCGCACTTCTGGTTGGATTTGCAAGGTTATTTTGCGTTCATCAAGCAAATTTTGCAACTGTTTCATTTGAATATCGACGATAGCTTCCATATCTTGGCGTTGCAATCTCTGAAAAAGGATAATCTCGTCAATACGGTTTAAAAATTCGGGACGGAAAGCCGCTTTAACGACATTCATAACGTCATTTTTGGCTTGATCGGTTGTTTGTCCTTCAGGCAACGCGGTTAAAAACTCAGCTCCAAGATTAGAGGTCATAATGAGTAAGGTATTGCGAAAATCGACGGTTCGTCCTTGACTATCGGTCAATCGTCCTTCATCTAGCACTTGCAGCAAGAGATTAAAAATATCCGGATGTGCTTTTTCAATTTCGTCGAACAAAACGACCTGATAGGGTCTTCTGCGAACAGCCTCAGTCAGCACACCACCTTCTTCATATCCGACATATCCTGGCGGAGCGCCAATTAGCCGTGCACCAGCGTGTTTTTCCATGTATTCAGACATATCAATGCGCAACATTGCATTAGGATCTTGGAAAAGAAAAGCCGCAAGAGCTTTGGTTAATTCAGTTTTTCCCACCCCCGTTGGCCCTAAGAACATGAAAGAGCCAAGCGGGCGATTTGGATCTTGTAGTCCAGCACGAGCACGGCGCACGGCGCGAGCAACAGCTTGAACGGCTTCGCCCTGTCCAATAACACGGGTGCTAATTTCATCTTCCATCCGCAACAGGGATTCCCGCTCTGCCTCGAGCATCCGATCAACAGGAATACCGGTCCACCGTGAAACGATACGCGCCACATGTTCAGCGGTCACGGTTTCTTCCACCAAGTTATTTTGTTGGTCATCATTTTCAGCAACACTGAGTTGCTTTTCAAGCTCCGGAATGACACTATAAGCCAATTCACCAGCGCGTTGAAATTGTCCATCACGTTGCGCGATAGCTAAAGCATTGCGTGCTTCTTCGAGTTGTTTTTTCAAATCCGCAGCATGACCCAATTTTTGCTTTTCGGCCTGCCAAGCAGTTGTCATTTCTCTAGACTGTTGTTCCAATGTTTTGAGTTCGTCTTGCACGGTTTGCAAACGTTCTTTTGCTGTTGGCTCAATGTCTGTTTTCAAGGCTTCGCGTTCGATTTTCAACTGTAAAATTCGCCGATCAATGGCATCGAGTTCCTCCGGCTTTGAATCGACCTGCATCCGCAAGCGCGCCGCTGCTTCATCAATGAGATCAATAGCCTTATCGGGCAAGAAACGATCCGTAATATAGCGATTTGAGAGTCGAGCAGCAGCAATCAAAGCACTATCAGCCAAGCGTACTTTGTGATGTTGTTCGTATTTTTCTTTGATACCCCGCAAAATAGAGATCGTGTCTTCAAGCGTTGGCTCAGGCACAAAAACGGGTTGGAAACGGCGTGCGAGAGCTGCATCTTTTTCGACATATTTTCGATATTCGTCGAGCGTTGTAGCCCCCACACAGTGGAGTTCACCCCGTGCAAGAGCAGGTTTTAGCAAATTAGACGCATCCATAGGACCGTCAGATTTTCCAGCTCCAACAAGATTATGCAATTCATCGATAAACAGAATAATTTGACCATTTTCAGCTTGTACTTCTGCCAGCACAGCTTTGAGACGTTCTTCAAATTCCCCGCGATATTTTGCCCCCGCGATCAGTGCTCCCATATCGAGCGCATGAAGTTGTTTGTCGCGCAATGTTTCAGGAACATCACCATTAACAATACGCAGTGCCAAACCTTCCACAATTGCGGTTTTTCCCACTCCAGGTTCACCAATGAGAACGGGATTATTTTTAGTGCGACGTGAGAGAACCTGAATGGTGCGGCGAATTTCTTCTTCGCGACCAATCACAGGATCAAGTTTTCCCTCTCGTGCATCTTTTGTCAGATCACGCGCATATTTTTGTAAAGCTTCATATTGGCTCTCAGCATGGGGGCTTGTTGCTGTTTTTCCTTTACGCAAAGCATTAATAGCCTGATTAAGAGCCTGCGCTGTGAGCCCTCCACTTGTTAAAATATCAACGGTTTTTGCGGACTTTTCCATGATAAGCGCTTGCAACAGGCGCTCCACGGTAACAAACTGATCACCGGCTTTTTTTGCGAGATCTTCGGCCATGTTAAAAGTTTTTGCCACCGGCTGAGAGAGATAGAGCTGTCCATTTCCCCCTTGTACCTTAGGCAAAGCATCAAGCGCTTCGTTAAGCGCCTTTCGAATAAGGGAGAGATCACCACCTGCTTTTTGGATTAATGACGCCGCCAACCCTTGAGAGTCGTCTAACAGCACTTTTAACAGATGTTCAGGCATAAACTGCTGATGATCAGAAGAAAGGGCGCTATTTTGTGCAGATTGTAAAAAACCTTGCAGCCGTTCGCTATATTTTTCTAGGTTCATTTTTCTTCCTTTCTTGCACACCACATCTCTTGGGCACCACACCAGCGCACTTTAACTCCCCCAGAATTCCACAAAAGAGACATCCCGAAAAGACCGACCAAACCACACCAAACACTGCAAACGATGCAGCATAAAGAACAACGGTAGTGCTAAAAGAAATATGGGTTTTCATGCGCCCCATAACAAGAGGGAAAGCACTTAAACAAGGAGAAATTGTGAGGAAACAACAGCGAGAAAAACCATAGCAAAAAGGATTATAGCAAAGAGCTCCCCTCGATAACCACAAAATAGCAGCAACGGTCTGTTCTCCTCCCTCACTCTCAATACTGCATTTTCTCGCAAGCTTCACACAAAACAGGCAGCTTCTTCAATACAAACGTGCAGCTCTCTCAACACCCCTAGTCCCTCAACGCCATCACTCTACCTTTTGATTACAAGCTTCAAACATCTCGATTGCCTCAATTCCAAATGCGCCACTCTCCATCCATCCCCCCCCAGAGTTTCTCGTTAGCTCAAAATACCCTGCTCTTCACCAGCTTAAACCCTTAAAGCCCTTCCTATTACTTTCAAACAGCCAACATCCCCCACCGTTTAGACACATACTTTCCCTGAGATCCATCCCCCCCTAAAGTTCCCTCCAACCCAAAGCTTAAGTCCTCAACACTCATCAACGATAAGCTTTGTCGTCTTTTTTATTCTTCTTCGTCAGCTTTGTGTGGCGGCGGCGGTAAAATATAAGCGCCTGAAAGCCACCGGTTCAGATCAATTGCCCAATATCATATAAAATAAAGCACCGTGTTGAACAGAAAGGAGTGGAATTTTGTTGTGCCATCTGCCCACAAATTGGACAAGGATGCGGAGGGCGTAAAGGAGATGTCTCTGTTTGTGTTAAATTGGGCTCTCTTGGCTTCACACTTCAAACAACTCAGTTTTCATCTGCTCAAACACCCAGGCTTCCCAGCGCAAACACTCAACTTGTTAGCTTCAAGCTTCAAATACTTAGCTCTCATCCAACACAAACGCCCCCCCGCAACAAATCCCCCTCAACGCAAACACCTGAGTGTCTCCTTAGCTCAAAATACCCAACTCTTCACCAGCTTAAACCCTTAAAGCCCTTCCTATTACTTTCAAACAGCCAACATCCCCCACCGTTTAGACACATACTTTCCCTGAGATCCATCCCCCCCTAAAGTTCCCTCCAACCCAAAGCTTAAGTCCTCAACACTCATCAACGATAAGCTTTGTCGTCTTTTTTATTCTTCTTCGTCAGCTTTGTGTGGCGGCGGCGGTAAAATATAAGCGCCTGAAAGCCACCGGTTCAGATCAATTGCCCAATATCATATAAAATAAAGCACCGTGTTGAACAGAAAGGAGTGGAATTTTGTTGTGCCATCTGCCCACAAATTGGACAAGGATGCGGAGGGCGTAAAGGAGATGTCTCTGTTTGTGTTAAATTGGGCTCTCTTGGCTTCACACTTCAAACAACTCAGTTTTCATCTGCTCAAACACCCAGGCTTCCCAGCGCAAACACTCAACTTGTTAGCTTCAAGCTTCAAATACTTAGCTCTCATCCAACACGCAACAAATCCCCCTCAACGCAAACACCTGAGTGTCTCCTTAGCTCAAAATACCCAACTCTTCACCAGCTTAAACCCTTAAAGCCCTTCCTATTACTTTCAAACAGCCAACATCCCCCACCGTTTAGACACATACTTTCCCTGAGATCCATCCCCCCCCTAAAATTCCCTCCACCCCAAAGCTTAAATCCTCAACACTCATCAACGATAAGCTTTGTCGTCTTTTTTATTCTTCTTCGTCAGCTTTGTGTGGCGGCGGCGGTAAAATATAAGCGCCTGAAAGCCACCGGTTCAGATCAATTGCCCTGCACCGTGTTGAACAGAAAGGATAGGAATTTTGTTGTGCCATCTGCCCACAAATTGGACAAGGATGCGGAGGGCGTAAAGGAGATGTCTCTGTTTGTGTTAAATTGGGCTCTTTTGGTATTCGCTGCGTCTGTACTCTTTGTTCACGCGACTTCAGTGTTTTTTCTGATAACACCTTTTTTTGGTTTTTCTTCCCCTTTACTTGTTGCTTTTTACCCTGTTCCATTGTTTTTGCCTGTCAACAAATTCACTCGTGTATTTCTCCATTCCAATTGGAAAGAATTGGATAACGATAAGCCGTCAGGAGATCCATTGTTTCAGCCAATGGCAACCCCACCACATTAGAATAAGAACCAGCGATATGGACAACAAAAGCGCCCGCTTTTCCCTGAATAGCGTAACCACCAGCTTTTCCTTGCCATTCACCAGAAGCCAGATAAGCTTTCATAAGAGCGGAGGTCAATCGTCTAAAACGGACGCGACTTTCGACCAATTTTACAGTTATTTTTCCCCGTTCATTAAGCGCACAAAGTGCACCATAGACCTTGTGAGAGCGTCCAGAAAGAAAGCGCAAACACTCATAAGCTTCGTCTTCACTCTCTGGTTTTGGGAGAGTAACGCGCCCCACAGCCACCACGGTATCAGCAGCCAAAATCACAGTTTTCTGTGCTGATATAGCCCCTTGGCTCTTTTGGTTACACCACAGCAAACTTTCTTGTGCTTTAAGTGCTTTTTCTTTTGCCAAACGCTTTGCAAGAGTTGCAGGATGTTCTCTTAATTTTGGTGTTTCATCGATATTGGTTGCATACACATGATGAGGATCAAGACCTATTTGCGCTAAGAGCGCCAAACGACGCGGCGAAGCAGAAGCAAGCACCAATTGCATTTCTTCTAAGTGGTTTTCTCCTGCATGTTTTTTTCCCAAACAGGTTTCCCTTATAATTCCCATTGCTGCCCCCATTCCGATTACTGCTCCTCACAGTGATTTTAGCCCTCGCATTATTCGTTTTGATATCAGCAATCCTCTTAATAAATCGCTTGAAACCCTTTACACACTGATCTGATGCATCCACTGGATGATTTTTAATTCTTTCACTCTTTTAAAAGTTTTCATTCGCCTTTTAAAGTTTTTTATTCTTTGAGGAAAGATAACAGCATTTGAGGGGGGGGGAATGCTCTTGCTTTCAATGAAAGCACAAACCAGCCATAACCTATTTATAGCGATATGTAATCCGCCCTTTTGTCAAATCATAAGGGGTCATTTCGACCATAATTTTATCACCGGCTAATACACGAATACGGTTTTTGCGCATTCTTCCAGCGGTATGAGCAATAATTTCATGATCATTTTCCAGTTTCACGCGAAACATCGCATTTGGGAGGAGTTCGGTTACGATTCCTGAAAATTCCAAAACTTCTTCTTTGGACATAAACAATAGTTTCCTTTACGGTTAATAATTTTATAGTTTACACATTTTTAAAGATGCGCATTATTTTCAGTGTTCATACCCTATTTTCTTGACTTTGTGAACAAAAATTCAACAAAAAGGAAAAGGGGGTTCTTTTGTATTTGTTGCCTAAAACACTTTCAAAAAGCTTTTACAGATGTATGAGCATGACCTTTAAGTAGGTTTATCTTACACTATTTGTATACCTGTTAATGCCCCCTCAACAAACACTTTTTACCTGTCTCACGCCTGCTCTCACCCCATCCTTTGATACACGCTTTGCGCCGCTCTCACTCCCCTCTTTTTACGCACTCTTCACCGCGCTCTCCAACCCTACTCGCCCCTCCCATCAGAAACCACCCCACCAAGAACCACACCATCTTCCCCCTTCAACACCCCCATCACCAAACTCTGCCACCTCTTTTCCCCGTTAAAAGCCAGCCCATCCTTCATCCCCCCCTTTCAAACCATTCACAACACCATTTTCACTTCACCCTTTACGCACAACTCTTCAATCCTCCCTTATTGCACTTTCCATCCTCTCATTACGTTTTGTAGAGCACACGAAAACACCCCTCTCTTCTGTGTTCCATTTCTTTAATTCCCCATTTACGTTTTTACGCTTACACAGAAAAGTGCTCCCCCAAGCCAGTGCAACACCGCGTGATATAACAGCGTCTCAAAATTATCTTTAAATCCCCTAGCCACCCCTTTTAGGGCTTCATAGATCAACTGTTGCCCTTGAAATTTTTATGCCTTTGCATTGTCTGCATCAATCAACAAAAACACAAAAAACAGACGCTCTTTCCTTCAAGCTGCTCTGTGAGCACGTAACACCACGGCACACGAAACACATATTTCAAGGCAACCTTAGGGATCACCTGTTTACAAATAAGGACGCCCTCATCCATCTTGGAGACTATTATTTTTACCCAGCGTTATCTTACAACTCAGCTTTTACCATTGATCTCCCTCTTTGCTTCACTCTTTAATGCACCTTTACCCCCCCCCCAAAAAAACGCTTTACCCGTCTTCCACCTGCTTTCACCCATCTCCTTTTAACTTACCCCTTCGCCCCGCTCGCCAGCCCCATTCTCCCCCCATAAAAAAACACCACCAAGAACCACACCATCGCGCTTTGGCTTAAATCCTTCGTCCGGCTCTCCGCCCTCCTCTCTAAAACATCCTTCATCCCCCTTTTTACCCGCTCACTGCATCACTTTTCGCCTCACTCTTTACACATTCTTCACGCACTCCCCTTGAACTTTTGCACTTTCCATCCTCTCATTACGTTTTGTAGAGCACACGAAAACACCCCTCTCTTCTGTGTTCCATTTCTTTAATTCCCCATTTACGTTTTTACGCTTACACAGAAAGCAGGAAAGACTTTTGATAACAATAATCGTTGCACATCCTTGAATTATGCTTTGGTGATATAAATACAGATTAAAAGCTATCATCACCCTGCTTGTCATTTGACTTCAGATAAAAACGAATAAAATGCAGGATTCATTATTTTTAGCCTCTCAAAGAGAGTGAACTTTGTCGCGCGAAAGATCTCTAATCGCTTTGACTTGCATTTTTTCGTAGAGCTTGTGCATCACCTTCATATTGTCGCGACACACATCAATGATAGATTTTTCAGCCAATATAATATTAAATGTTAAACGTGCGTTGTCGAGATTTCCTAGCCGTGTATAATGAGACGCCATTGCTTACCATGCTCCGGCATAAGGTAAACTACCTTTTTGATTTTTCGATAAACTATTCGATAAACTATAAGCCTCATTTACCGTCTGATATTTCACAGGATTGCAAACAAGCACCACGTTTTTTAACAACATCAATTTCCGTTAATGCTGTTTTAAGGCTCCCCACCATTGCCTTACTATTGGAATACCTAAACAAATCATTTTCCACTATACTCCGTTGCGTATCAAGGAGTCGTGATAAATCCCCGCTTTTTCCAACGTTCCGAATATGGTCACATAAATCATTCCGTACACCATGTAACGGCTTAACCAACAACCTATTATCAGTATCTTACATAGAGCCTGCTTCGCAGGAAAAAATCCGTTTTAATTCTTTAGAAATGATAACTTCCTATCACAACCCTTTCTCTAACCAATCTGGACCATATTCTTTATCAGAATTCTTAGTGAAAAACCTCATATCACGAATAAATTTAGCTCCATTTTGATATTTATGAAACAAGTAAGAAACAAGAATGTGTGAACTGATAGCTCTGTCATTACTAACCATTTCATCCTACTTGGCTATCCTCTGCTTTAGCAGCTGCCTCTGATTCAGCAATATAAATACTGTCCTGATCTCAACTATTTTCTTGCAATTCCTCACGTTCAGCATCGGTCATGTATTCTTGGGCATTCTTTTTTATCAAAAACCCCTTACCATGGTAGATGTTAACAGACTAATCTCATGACTGAATCTGAACAACAAAACTACAATTCATTTATTAACAATTATAACCAAATCTTGACAATTATATCGAAAATGTGCACCACACATTATAACCAAAATGTGTCTTGCTTTATTTCATAGCAAATATCATTTTTAAATTTAATTATTTATAGGAATTTACCGCATGAAACGTGTTGTTTTAGCTGCAGCTTTGTTGTCTGTCTTTTCTTCAGTATTATCCCCAGTAACGGCTAATGCACTGCCAGTAGGAAATGGCTGGGGGAGTAAGAGGGATGCGATAGTGAACAGAATTCTAAAAGAAAATGGTTGGGGAGAGAGATCGAGAGCGATTCTTAACAAAATTATTTCTCCTGAAAGGAAAAATCTCTTTTCATATGACCCGGACAGATTTAAAATTGAAAAAAAGCATTTTTCAATTCTCTGGGCTATGGGATTGAGGTATGATTGTAGAGATCTTGACCCGAAAGAGTACAGTGGCATGCAATGGATGTCATGCTCTCTTACGTCTAAGTGGTAAATAGAGAGAGGCTCTTGATAAAGGAAGCATCTCGTGTTGCACGAGATGCGCAGCCTCACAAAGAAGCACCCATATTTTGAGCGATTTAGGTCTTAGAAAAGGGTGTATGGCTAAAAAGTGGCATTAAAAATACGCATCGGAAGTAAAGGATGAGAGTTCTTTATGGCGAAGGCATTCAATCGCCTAGGTGCAAGAGCAGCAAGAGTGTGCCATGTTTCTTTGCACTCAGCAATCTCAATAATGAAAGCCAACAATTTTTGTATAACTTGTGGTATATCTGTTGTCACAAATGACATTTCTGTAGGCAAAAAAATTCGCTTAAAAAGAAAAATGATGGGAATGTCACAAAAACAATTAGGTCACCACTTAGGAGTAACCTTTCAACAAATCCAAAAGTACGAAAAAGGCTTAAATCGTGTGGGCGCCGGACGCTTGCAAGAAATTGCCGATATCCTAGATGTTCCGATTTCCTTTTTTTACGCTGATCTCGCAACAAAAGAAAACGCCCCATACTCTGGTGATGAAGGAATAGCCAGCAAAGAAGAATATGTCCTTTTGAAAAATTTTAGAGTACTCAAACCCAAAAAACAAAAAGCAATTTTGTGGTTAATTGCTAATGAGCATGAAAACTTTTAAAGAATCTCTTGCTAAAGGATAAGTTATCATATACGTCTCCCTTTTAGGAAAGAAGTTACAATTCCCCCCCTAAAGGAAATGTCCTGTAACTTCTTTCTTCTTAATTTCACTCAAAAAATCTCCATCATTTCACGCTTTTTTCTGAATTAAGCAAAGTATGAGAAAGAGCGTTAGAGATATAATTCACCCTTTTTCCTCAATAATCGCGCAATTTTTACAATGCGCATAAGGTGATGTTTACGTTTTGTCTTGAACTGCTTTCACGCCACATGGCTTGATTTTGATGCGTTTTCCCTAAAAAGTGAGAGTGAAAATGAAGAACGATAGTTAAAGGCAGGAGAACAAATGCATCACTCCGTTTCACATGAAAAAAGCCATGCGTAAATCTTATTGTTAAAGCAACAAAATCGGCGATCATCCAAATTGTCCATCATTATGAAACGAAAAAGTATCTGTACACAAAGATTTTCGGCCCACGCAAAATCTTTTGCCCCACATAACATCTCTATCTCTAGCGCAAATCAGTCATAGCTCAATTTGAAGACACTGACAAAAGCAAAGACAACCTCAAAAAAAAGAGGCGACACTCTCAACAATGCCGCCTCTCTGCTTATCAAGATATATAAATAGAAAGTATGTTTATATAGATAGAAAGTTTATTGAAAAAAAAAGCCCTAAGAGGAAGAAGAAAACCAATTTGCCAACAACTCATACCTCACGGGATCATCAGCGCACTGCCCACTTCCACATTCAAGCACGGTAGAAACCAAATTTGCTGCAATCAAAAACACAAAGAGGAAAGTTGCTACTTTACTCAATACTGGGGAAGGAGAAAACATTTTAAAGTTACGCGACACTTCACTTAAAATCATAACGAAGGCAACGGCAAAAATACAAAGGACTGAAATAATGAATGCCCAAGTATAAAAATGCAAGCCCAAGAAGGTTGAGCCGTATCCAAGATCATCAGGTGTGATATGTAAAAAGACCTGCCTAGCGGCAACAACACTGGTTACCATACACCCAAGAATAACCATACAATAATGGGTATTTTTCACTCTGTGGTGGATATTGAGCAAAAAGCCACAACCTGCAAGCATTAAACCAACACGTTGCAGAAGACAAAGGGGGCATGGCAACTCAAACTTTACCAATTGATAATAAAAAGCGACCAACAGGGAAACGGATAATCCCAAAAGCCCTAACGCATTCATAAATATAATGAAATGATGATTTTTGTGTTCAACATGTTCCATAATTATTCTCTCAAAAAGACAGATTTAAAGATGAGGTTGCATGGTGATTAAAAGTAAGAAGAATGACCACCAACAGAATGACCCACAAGACATAACTTATATTTTTTTTGCCATAGACAGTTGTTATTGCTGTCCCCAGAGCGATCAAAAACGGAACAAACATTACAAAAATCTCCCTTCATTATCGTGAAGCGCAACATATCGCAAAATTTGTCAAAAAAGAGACATTGAATTTATTATTCACAATTCATCCCCCCTTATTACCCATTATTATGATCTTTAAAATCACCTTCAAAACGAGAGAAAACCACAGGGTATATAGGCTGCTAAAAGTGAATTTCAAGTAAGGTATTTGACTGCATGCTGCTTTCTCCAGCAAGCAAAAGAGCATATTTTCCCAATTATTAACCATGAAAAAATCATTTAAACAGCAAAAGAAGTATTATTCACTCCATATTGAGATTTTTACATCCCTTATTCACAATAAAACACATTTATTTTTGCCATAAAAATCCCTCTTTTGTCACAAAGCATTGGCTTAAATTGCAACATGAACGAGGATATTATGGCTATTTCTTGCCCTTTTCAGCAAACAAAAAAGATAAGAAACTCTAAAAATCTTATAACAAGCAACCTATTGATTTATAAGTATAGTTATTATTTTGCAGCTTGAATAAGCGTACTGGATATTGCAATCTTCTCTTATTTCACCCCCTCTTCTATTGAAGAGATCACAACCATTCCCTTACACATCACAAACAGAGCTAGCGTGTAGATAAAAGCGAGGGATCAAAATGTGGAAAAAACCGTTTAAGAAAGGCGTAAAAATGCCTGCTATGGACCTTCTCAATGCAAGAGCAATCGGCAACATTGGGGAGCTTGCAAATAGTGTGATAGCATGACAGTACGGGCTTACTCCTTGATAAGCGTAATAAAGAGAGTAGTGGCTCAATGGCTTTACCCCACTTCACAGATTGCTTTCGTAAAATGGGCTTGGGAGTATTAAGAGATATTTCGTTAAAACAAGCGCGTGAATTGGCAAGACAATAGCATTCTGTTCTTCGTGAGAAGCGCTGTCCCCCTGAGACACGTGAAAAACAACAGCGCGAGAGACGGTGCGTAATCTCGATTATTTAAAAGATACCGCTTTGGATACTTTTGCAAGTCGTAAAGCAGAATTAAAGGGCAATTGCAAGGATAGTACCTGATTTCACCTTAATGGCCTTATCTTTGCCTCAAATGAGGCTGTTTACCCGTTTCAGCGAAAACACATAAATTGAAAGTTTATTAAAACAGGCCTTTAAGACGCGGCAGCAAGCCTATGTGATAACACTCCATATCTTAATATCTTACAGTGTCAACCAGTGCATAACCCAGTTCCGCATTCAAATATGGCAGTAAGCAAGTTTGCTGCAATCAAAAGCACAAAGAGGAAACTTACCATTTTGCCGAGCACTAGGAAAAGAGAAAACACTTTAAATTTGTCTGCTAATTCACGTAAAATCATGATGAAGGCAACCGTAAAAATATAAAGGACTGCAATAACGAATGCCCAAATATAAAGACGCAATCCAAAGAGTGTTGGACCATCTGCAAGATTACCGAGTGTGATCTGTAAAAAAATCTGCCTAGCAGCAGAGAGACAGGTTACCGCACAACCAAGAACGACCATACCATAATGGACATTTTTCACCCTATGGAGAATATTGAACAAAAACCCACAGCCAGCAATTACAAAACCAAGGCGTTGAAGAAGACAAAGAGGGCATGGCACTACAGACGACTGAGTCTTTGTCAGTTGATAATAGAAAGCCATCAACAAGACCATGCATAACCCAATAAGTCCCAATATATTCATAAATATGATGAAATGATGTTTTTTTTGTCTAACATGTTCCATAATTATTCTCTCAAAAAGACAAGTTGAAAGACAAAACCACATGGTAATTAAAAGTAAAGAGAGTAGCAATGAACAGAATTATCCAGCAAATATAACTTATATTTTTTTTGCCACAGACAGCCATTATTGCTGTACCTAGAGCGATTGCAAACGGAACAAACATTGCTAAAATCTCCTTTCTTATTGATGCGCAATCATATTGCCAAATTTGGCAAAAAAAAGGCTAAGAACTTAATTTGCTCATAATTGTTATTTTGATTATTTTTACGACGATAGAAAAAACAATGAAGTATAAAGGCTACTAAAAGTGGATCTTAACAAAGATATTTAATCATCTTGTGACTTTTTATCGAGAAAAATGGGGGATTTCTTCATCCTGATTATAAAAGAAATTTGAACAAAAAGATAAGTATCATTGCTGTAATATGGAGGTTTTTACTTGCCTCTTTTCACAAGAGAAGACACTTATTTTTGTCATAAAAATACCTCTTTTGTCACAAAGCATTGGTTTAAATTGCAACATGCACGAGGATATTATGGCTATTTCTTGCCCTTTTCAGCAAACAAAAAAGATGAAAGTCTCTGAAGATCTCTCAGTATCTCTGAAATCTTACAAAGGAGATGAATGAGAATGAAGCTCTTTTCAAGAGAAACTCTTTTCAAGAAAAGTGAGAACATCCGAGAAAAACCACCTCAAGGAAAACCCATTGGAGCCAAGCAAAAAAGGGAGAGCATTTTTCCTCCACAACCGCATCACCCTCCACCGCATCACCCTCCACCTCTCACCCTTCATCCCTCATCTTCCACCCCTCATCCACCACCCCTCATCCACCACCCCTTACCCTCCATCTCTTACTCTCCACGCATCAAACCCTATGTTTGGACAAACCTCGTTCCCATAGAAAAAAACGAAAGCGAAAACAAAGCTGCTTTCACTTAGTCCGCATTATCATTTGCCTGCATAAATCACTGTAAACACGGCTTATTCTGAAACGAGGAAGGGAAGGTTCCACTTTGATTTCAAGGTTTGTTTTAAGCACTGATACTGCCCTAATAAAGGTATTTACTCCACCCATTACTGAAGCAAATGTCCCCTTATTGGAGTAAATAAGCTTGATTGAAGTACTTTGATCTCATTGAAATTTGTGCACTTAAAACTCCAAGCATTTTCTGAAACAAAACATACTTGACATAAAAAAGAAAATCTGTTACCGTTTCATGGAATCTACTTAAATGTATGTGATGAATACACCGTGAATTTCTGCTTTACTGAGGCTGTTTTTATAAAAACAACAGAGTTTTGAGCAGATTTTTTCCTCCTAAAATTAACATGGCGGTATATACCGCCATTTTTTTAAACATTTTTTAGTTGATACCTGCATTGATATCTTAAATATGAAGCCTAGCCTTTTGCCTTGCCTTGTAGATAAAGTCTCAAAAAACTATTTTTATCGTTCTAAATTATCTTTTTGACGATAGCGCATACACTGCATAAACTATGATTTTACGTTGAGAGCACTTTATCGGACAAAAAAAGCAGGTCCAAGCGTGGATTAATGATAGCGTCGCAACCTCCAACTATATGATCTGAAACAATTTTCCCCTCCACCTCTCCCTATGATCCTCAAACCCCTCACCCTCTGCTTCTTCCCCTCCACCTCTCCCAATGGTATAGAGAGTACTGATCAAAACAGCCAAAGCTACGAACGACCTTACGCACCTCATTCATCCACCTCATTCTATGCGCCCCAACTCTCCACCCTCGCTCTCCCGCCCATTCCTCCCCCATTAAAAGCCACCACCAAGAACCACACACCATCGCTTTAGCTTAAAAGCCTTTGCTTCAACTCTCCACCCTCCTCTCCAGCGCATCTCTTTTCTCCACCTTTCAACCCACAACACCATCCCCTTTCTCACCCCAGCCTTTACGCACAACGCTTCCACCCTCTTTGATCACATTTTCCACCCTCTCATCGCATTCATTGCATTTTGAACACGCGTAAAATACCCCGCCCCCTTCTGTGTTCCATTTCTTTAATTCCTTATTTACGATTTTACGCTTATACAGAAAGCAGGAAAAAACTTCTGATAAAAATTATCGTTGCACATCCTTGGATCATGCTTTTACTTGGATGATACTTTGATGATACAAATGCAGATTAAAAGCTATCATCACCCTGCTTTTCATTTGACTTCTCACCTTTTACCCTTCATCTCCCTCCTCGCTTCCCTTTTGAACGCACACCTTTCCTCCAACTCTCCCCCCATCTCCCGCCTGCTTTCATTCATCTCCTTTCACTGAACTCTCCACCCTCGCTCTCCCGCCCATTCCTCCCCCATCAAAAGCCACCACCAAGAACCACACACCATCGCTTTAGCTTAAAAGCCTTTGCTTCCACTCTCCACCCTCCTCTCCAGCGCCTCTCTTTTCTCCACCTTTCAACCCACAACACCATCCCCTTTCTCACCCCAGCCTTTACGCACAACGCTTCCACCCTCTTTGATCACATTTTCCACCCTCTCATCGCATTCATTGCATTTTGAACGCACGTAAAATACCCCGCCCCCTTCTGTGTTCCATTTCTTTAATTCCTTATTTACGATTTTACGCTTATACAGAAAGCAGGAAAAAACTTCTGATAAAAATTATCGTTGCACATCCTTGGATCATGCTTTTACTTGGATGATACTTTGATGATACAAATGCAGATTAAAAGCTATCATCACCCTGCTTTTCATTTGACTTCTCACCTTTTACCCTTCATCTCCCTCCTCGCTTCCCTTTTGAACGCACACCTTTCCTCCAACTCTCCCCCCATCTCCCGCCTGCTTTCATTCATCTCCTTTCACTGAACTCTCCACCCTCGCTCTCCCGCCCATTCCTCCCCCATCAAAAGCCACCACCAAGAACCACACACCATCGCTTTAGCTTAAAAGCCTTTGCTTCCACTCTCCACCCTCCTCTCCAGCGCATCTCTTTTCTCCACCTTTCAACCCACAACACCATCCCCTTTCTCACCCCAGCCTTTACGCACAACGCTTCCACCCTCTTTGATCACATTTTCCACCCTCTCATCGCATTCATTGCATTTTGAACACGCGTAAAATACCCCGCCCCCTTCTGTGTTCCATTTTTAGTTCCTTATTTACGATTTTACGCTTACACAGAAAGCAGGAATTATGAAAACTGCAAACTAATGTAAAAACATATAACACGACTGGTTTTTCATTTGCTGATGCTTACAGGCGTTTGTATAAATCCTTTGCGTCATATTCATAAAGATTAGATTGATGGAGATAGACACCCCCTGCTGAGAATATGAAAGAGCAACGCGATAGTACAACAGAGTCTCACGTGCCTTTACCCTCATGAGAGATAGCTCAAGTAAAGGCGTAATACGTTTCAAACCAGCACTTTATTTTGGTACACTGCTTTAACTTGCATTACTTTAATTTGTGTTTTGCCAAAGGCAGGGCTTTCACCCACTTCCTTTTCTTACACTCTTAAACCCACCTTAGGACGAAATTGAAAAAACTGTTGTTTTGTCATCAATTGACTTTGCAAAGAGAATATAAGACTCTTAAAGAATAAAGGGAAAAGAATTGCGTTGAACAGTTGAAAAGGATGCAGAATGATGAAAGAATCATGTGAGGTAGCGATTTTAATGGGCAGCCAATCGGATTGGCAAACGATGCGTCATAGCGCAGATATTTTGACTTGCCTTGGTATTTCTCATATTTCGCATATTGTCTCAGCACACCGCACCCCTGAACGTCTTTACCAGTTTGCGAAAGGAGCAAAAGCAGCGGGTTTTAAAGTTTTGATCGCTGGAGCTGGTGGTGCAGCGCATCTTCCTGGTATGTTAGCAGCACTCACGCCACTTCCTGTTTTTGGCGTTCCAGTGCACACACAATCATTATCCGGTCAAGATTCTTTGCTTTCAATTGTGCAAATGCCGGCAGGAATACCGGTTGGCACATTAGCAATTGGCAAAGCAGGAGCGATTAATGCAGCGCTTTTAGCAGCAGCCGTGATGGCAGTTTACGATGATGATTTGTCACAACGGCTACAAGATTGGCGTCAGCAACAAACAGCGAGTGTCGCGCAAACTCCTACAAGTGAGGTTTAAAATGACACACTCTTTCAGCACCCGCACCGCATCCAGCACCCACACCACACCCAGCGCCCGCACCACACACAGCAGCACCCTCACCACACCCAGCACCCCCCGCACTGCATCCAGCACCCTCACCACACCCAGCACCGCCCGCACCGCACCCAGCACCCACACCACACCCAGCACCGCCCGCACCGCACCCAGCACCCCCCGCACTGCATCCAGCACCCCCCGCACTGCATCCAGCACCCACACCACACCCAGCACCCACACCACACCCAGCACCCACACCACACCCAGCGCTCGCACCACACCCAGCGCCCGCACCGCACCCAGCAGCACCCACACCACACCCAGCACCGCCCACACCGCATCCAGCACCGCCCACACCGCATCCAGCCCCCCCGCCTCATCCAGCACTGCATCCAGCACCCACACCGCACCCAGCACATCCAGCGCATCTGCTATATCAAACACCTTACCTCCGAGGAGCGTGGTTGGTTTAATAGGCGGAGGACAGTTGGCACGAATGTTAGCGATAGCGGCAGCAGAATTAGGATTTCGCACGGTTGTTTTTTGCCCTGAAATGGATTGCCCAGCGGCACAAACAGCCAATGAACATATTGTTGCCCCCTATGATGATTATTCGGCTTTAGATCGTTTTATTTCTCTGTGTGATATTGTAACCTATGAGTTTGAAAATCTTTCGCTTCAAACGGTTCAATATGTAGAGAAAAGCAAGCCTGTTTATCCCTCTTCCAAGGCATTAGAGATTACGCAAGATCGGTTGCTTGAGAAGCAATTTTTGAACAGGCAAGGGATCCGTACAGCACTGTGGCATGCTGTTGATGATCATTCTTCTTTCATTTCTGGCCTTTCAGCACTGGACGGACGGGGTCTTTTGAAGACACGCCGTTTTGGTTATGATGGAAAAAATCAGATCATGTTGAATCGTCCCAATGAACAAGCCATAGATGAAGCCTTTACGGCTTTTCAAGGACAGCCCTCGATTTTGGAAGAGATTGTTCCCTTTTTATCGGAGATTTCGGTTCTCTCAGCACGCACACTGCAAGGAGAGCATATTTTTTATGATTGCCCTGAAAATCAGCACAAAAACGGCATTCTTCATAAGTCCCTTGTTCCCTCACGTATTCCGCTTGCCACACAGAAGGCAGCGCAAGAAATCAGCGTAACAGTTATGGATGCCCTGAATTATGTTGGTGTTCTTTGCATTGAATTTTTTGTTTTAATGGATGGTGATCTTTTAGTGAATGAATTGGCACCTCGCGTGCATAACTCTGGTCATTGGACGCAAAAGGCGTGCGTAACTTCACAATTTGAACAGCATATCCGTGCCATTTGCGGTCTTCCTTTGGGCAGCACATACCGCCACAGCGATTGCGAGATGATCAATCTTCTTGGCAACAATCTCAACGATTTCAAATATTTCCTGAGACAACAGCACACATCGATCCATTTATATGGCAAAAGCTCTGTGCAACCTGCACGCAAAATGGGACACGTCATCCAATTAACCGGTCCAGTCACCAAATCTGGACAGTAATTTATCCTGTAATCTCTAAAACGCAAACACAAGCCTCATTGAGGAAAAATATGCACGCCCCTCCACTACACCTCCCCCAACCTCACCAAACACCCCCACATCTCACCACAAACACCCACCTCACCCAGTACCTCCACTACACCCAACGCATCCAGCGCATCTGCCCCCTTATCGACCACCGCGCCCAGCACATCCACGGCACTCATCCCATCCAGTACATCTGCTTTATCGAACACCTTACCTCCGAAAAGCGTGGTCAATTTAACAGGTAGGAGACAGCACCCGCACCGAACCCAACACATCCACTACACCCAGCACCCGCACCGCGCCCAGCGCATCTGCCTTTATCGAGCACCTTACCTCCGAAAAACGTGTCAGTTTAACAGGTAGGAGACAGCACCCGCACCGAACCCAACACATCCACTACACCCAGCACCCGCACCGCGCCCAGCGCATCTGCCTTTATCGAGCACCTTACCTCCGAAAAGCGTGGTCAATTTAACAGGCAGGGGATTTTTGGCACGCATGCAACAAGCATGAAACAGCAAGCGCAAAGTAAAAACCATGGAAAGAAAACAATGAAGGGAAACAACACACTCTTTGCCTGATATTGCTGCAACGAGAAAACCACGCTGCAACTATTCACGGTTGTTTTTAAGAAAATGCAATAACACTCAAGAAATGAAATATTTTGATTGGAAACAAGAGACTGTTTAAGTTGTTATGAAGTGCGGGTTAGGCGGTCATGATTTTAAACCAGTGTTTTCTTCATCTCTCAGACATCAACCACAAATCTCAGAAATGAACCGCAAAACTGCTTTTTGTTTTTTGGGTTGCAGCACTCTAAAACTTTTCAAAAGGACATATTCTTCCTTGCTGGCGATTCCCTCATCACTAGGGTATGAGGCATTTTCTGTTGTCGAGAGATTAGCGTAAAAGAAGGAAATTGGAACATCGAAGATATCGGCAATTTCTTGTAAGCGTCCAGCGCCCACACGATTGAAGCCTTTTTCATACTTTTGGATTTGTTGAAAGGTTACACCTAAATGGTAACCTAATTGCTTTTGCGATATTCCCATCATTTTTCTTTGAAAGCGAATTTTTTTGCCTATAGAAATATCATTGAAATGTGGATTTTTGGCTTTCACTTTAGAACCCCCCGCCAGGTGCAAGCGCCCTCGCATTGGTATTCCGGGAGTAGAAAGCACTGAGTTTGAATCAGCTTTTTTGCTTTTAGCGCTGAGAGCACCTGGACATGGCAAAAACTCCCGGAATTCTAGGGATGCCCGCAAAACAGGATCGATTTCTACGTTTGAGTTTTGAAAGTCCCCCCATTAGTCGCTGCGTATACGACCAAAATCACAACGCTCATTAATAAAGCACTTTAAAGAAATTAGCAACCAAAATGAAAACAGTGTTTCTTCATCTTGCAGACATCAACCACAAATCTCAGAAATGAACCGCAAAATTGCTTTTTGTTTTTTGGGTTGCAGCACTCTAAAACTTTTCAAAAGGACATATTCTTCCTTGCTGGCGATTCCCTCATCACTAGGGTATGAGGCATTTTCTGTTGTCGAGAGATCAGCGTAAAAGAAGGAAATTGGAACATCGAAGATATCGGCAATTTCTTGTAAGCGCCCCGCACTCACACGATTGAAGCCTTTTTCATACTTTTGGATTTGTTGAAAGGTTACACCTAAATGGTAACCTAATTGCTTTTGCGATATTCCCATCATTTTTCTTTGAAAGCGAATTTTTTTGCCTATAGAAATATCATTGAAATGTGGATTTTTGGCTTTCACTTTAGAACCCCCCGCCAGGTGCAAGCGCCCTCGCATTGGTATTCCGGGAGTAGAAAGCACTGAGTTTGAATCAGCTTTTTTGCTTTTAGCGCTGAGAGCACCTGGACATGGCAAAAACTCCCGGAATTCTAGGGATGCCCGCAAAACAGGATCGATTTCTACGTTTGAGTTTTGAAAGTCCCCCCATTAGTCGCTGCGTATACGACCAAAATCACAACGCTCATTAATAAAGCACTTTAAAGAAATTAGCAACCAAAATGAAAACAATGTTTCTTCATCTCTCAGAAATATAGTCTTGAGAACACTTCAAAAGAGAGACAATGCGAAAGGCTATCATCACAGCTAGTCATCACCCCACACAATGCATATTTTGCATATTTTTCAGAAAGCGGACATATCGATATGAGAAAAGATGTTGTTTCCACAGTGGTATTTTGTCTATACAAAAAGAAAATGAAAAACTTGGAGGGGCTGCTATGATGAATGACATTTACTGTGTTGGACTCAATTATGTTGAACATGTTCATGAACTAGGCAATGTTGTTGAAGATGAACCCGTTATCTTTAGCAAGCCAAACAGTTCACTCGTTTTAGGCAATGAAATTTATCTCCCTGATTTTTCTCAAGAAATCCATTTTGAAACTGAAATTGTGCTCAAAATCGCAAAGGACGCTTTCATGGTCGATGAGAAAGAAGCGGAAGAATGCTATGATGCCGTAGCAATAGGTCTTGATCTCACAGCGCGGGATTTGCAAACAAAACTGAAAGAAAAAAAGCTTCCTTGGCTTTTATCGAAAGGATTTAAAGGCGCTGCATACGTCTCTGACTTCATAAACAAGGAAAAAATAAACAACCCAATAACCTTTACAATGAAGTTGAATGGCGAAACAAGACAAGTTGGCAATACGAAAAATATGATCTTTAGCTTTGAGAAGATAATATCATTTTTAAGTCACTACATTCAGCTAAAACGTGGTGATCTCATATACACAGGCACTCCAAAGGGTGTCGGAAAACTTTCTCAGTTTGACAGAATAGAATTGTATCTCGAAAATCAATTAATTTCAGAGCTAAAAGTAAAATGAATCATCAAATACTAACCTTTTTCATTGTTTCATTTTTTTAGTCATCTCGCTTAATTTTATTTATCTCACTAGGCCCGAATATGGCGCTTATCATCGATAATGCAACGAGATTGGGAAGAAAGAACGCATTTGCCAACGTTTTAGAAGTGCCACTTCCCTCCAAAGCATCCAAACCAAAACACCACCCCAAGGCCCCCCAAAACACCGCGCCCCACACGCATCCCTCCACAAATGCTTCCCTCAAAACACCGCCCCCAAACACACCCCCAGCAACAGCACCCCCAAAAAAACATCCAAACCAAAACACCACCCCAAGGCCCCCCAAAACACCGCGCCCCACACGCATCCCTCCACAAATGCTTCCCTCAAAACACCGCCCCCTCCTCCTCTTACCCCCCGCAAAGCCCCCTTTTGTCCTCGATCCTTCTCCCCTCTCCCCAAGCGAAGAGGGACTGTAAAACACCACCCACCCTTAAAATCTCATCCCCAAGGGTTTCTCCTCAAGAACCGCCCCCAAACACACCCCCCGCAAACACTCTCCAAAGCATCTATTCAAGAATCCCAGCAACAGCACCCCCCAAAAAACATCCAAACCAAAACATCACCCCAAGGCCCCCCAAAACACCGCGCCCCACACGCATCCCTCCACAAATGCTTCCCCTCAACAGCATCCTACCCCCTCCTCCTCTTAAACCCCGCAAAAGCCCCTTTTGTCCTCGATCCTTCTCCCCTCTCCCCAAGCGAAGAGGGACTGTAAAACACCACCCACCCTTAAAATCTCATCCCCAAGGGTTTCTCCTCAAGAACCGCCCCCAAACACACCCCCCGCAAACACTCTCCAAAGCATCTATTCAAGAATCCCAGCAACAGCACCCCCCAAAAAACATCCAAACCAAAACATCACCCCAAGGCCCCCCAAAACACCGCGCCCCACACGCATCCCTCCACAAATGCTTCCCCTCAACAGCATCCTACCCCCTCCTCCTCTTAAACCCCGCAAAAGCCCCTTTTGTCCTCGAGCCTTCTCCCCTCTCCCCAGGCGAAGAGGGAATGTAAAACACCACCCACCCTTAAAATCTCATCCCCAAGGGTTTCTCCTCAAGAACCGCCCCCAAACACACCCCCCGCAAACACTCTCCAAAGCATCTATTCAAGAATCCCAGCAACAGCACCCCCCAAAAAACATCCAAACCAAAACACCACCCCAAGGCCCCCCCAAAACACCGCGCCCCACACGGCATCCCTCCACAAATGCTTCCCCTCAACAGCATCCTACCCCCTCCTCCTCTTAAACCCCGCAAAAGCCCCTTTTGTCCTCGAGCCTTCTCCCCTCTCCCCAGGCGAAGAGGGAATGTAAAACACCACCCACCCTTAAAATCTCATCCCCAAGGGTTTCTCCTCAAGAACCGCCCCCAAACACACCCCCCGCAAACACTCTCCAAAGCATCTATTCAAGAATCCCAGCAACAGCACCCCCAAAAAAACATCCCAACCAAAACACCACCCCAAGGCCCCCCCAAAACACCGCGCCCCACACGCATCCCTCCACAAAAGCCCCCTTTGTCCTCAAGCCTTCTCCCCTCTCCTCACGCTGAAAGGGAATTTGTAAGGGATGATTGCTTGACAAAAAGTGGACTTCTTGTTAGAAGTACCGTAGATCTTTTTGCAACTTTCACTTATTCGTTGTGCTAATGAAATGTGTTAATGCATGCCTTTGTTTTGGGGATGCGCTTTTCTTTTTGATCACATTTTCCTTTTTGATCACAGTGAAAAAGTGTGTAATAGATATTATGATACAATCATAATATGAGAGTTATAATAAGAGAGTACAGTGTTGTGGTGTTGAGATTACGGTCTCAAAGTTATGACATTGCATTATGTGAGTTTCTATAAACGGTGAGTATGATGAAAATTAAAAATTCGCTTAAAGCACTGAAAGAACGCCACCGCAACAATCGTTTGGTGCGTCGCAAGGGGCGTGTTTATATCCTCAACAAAACCAACCCACGTTTTAGAGCACGTCAAGGTTGATAGCCAGCCCTTATGGGGTTGGGGTGCCTTATGGGGTTAAAGTGACTTGTGGGGTCAATGATTTGTAGAGGTGAGGTCCTATAGGGTTAATCTCTTGTGGGATTGATGCTTTGTAAGGCTGATGCTTTTTATGCCTGCTTTTTTGCAAGGGTGGGGCTTTTGGGGATTTCTTGCAGGTTGGTTTTTAGATTACAGGTCCATCCTTGTGTTACAGGTCCGTTGTGTGATACCTCATCTGTTGAGGATTTGTTTTTATGAAGTTTTCTCTCTTTTTAAAAACTTTACCATTACGGAGCTTTTGTCTTTTCCGACAAAATTTTTTGCTTTCTGTCGGTTTTTTTCTTGCTTTTGTAAGCAGCTTTTGTTTGATTTCTTCTGGATACGGGCAAAGTCCCCCTTCACTTCCTGATCCTGCCTCTCCACAGTTGCTTTTGCCGTTGGATGATCTGATCCCCAGTCCCCCCCCTTCTGCACCAACTCTTCCTGATTCTGATTCGGCAGCCATCATTCTTGAAGATTTTGAGGCAACACATCAGTCGCATACGCACAGAGCTGAACAGCGCAAAAAAGCGGAAGTTTCACGCTTACTCAAAGAATTGAAATTTTGTGCCGATGTTCATAAAGCGAAAAGGATAAGTCAACAGCTTCAACGTTTATGGTCACAATCGGGAAGTGAGACGATTGATCTTTTAATGTCGTGGGCTGAAAATGCTATCAACGCCGATAATTATGGTCTTGCCCTTGATTACATTGATAACGCCCTAGCGCTTCACCCTACTTATGCCGAAGCTTGGGTAAGACGCGCATGGATTCATATTCAACTGAGTGATTTTAAACTTGCCATGCTTGACCTTAATCATGCTCTCAAACTGGAACCACGCAATTACATAGCCTTTTTTGAGCTAGGTGTTACCATGGAAGCAACAGAGCGTCCAAAACTTGCCATCAAAGCCTATGAAAAGGCGCTCGAATACTATCCGCAAATGCGGAAGGTCCAAAAGCGCATTCAGATCCTGCTAGACCAACAATCACCGCAAGCACTCTAAACAAGTACTCTCAATAACGGAGCCTGACCGCAGGCACGCACCCTTACGCGCAAACTTGCAACCGCGCCAATAAACCAGAGCATTCTTCACGCTCAAGCCCTTACCATGACAACAAAACAGCCCCCCTATCATCAAAGCCACTGAAAGCACACGTGGATACTCTCCACAAAACACAAGATTGAAAAGTGCATTCAGATCCTATGAGAGCAACAATCACCGCAAACTCTGTAAATAAGGGATGAGTCCCCAAGAAATCCCTACAGAGACTCCCCCGAAGATTAATCCCGAAAAATCATCACTAAAAAAGAGAGCAGCCGCCCCCAAATTGCATCACGGTCATTTTATATCTAGCAGAAAATCTCAAACTGTTTTATACTTATTGTGGTGTTCTGCACTTCTCGACAGGAGATAACATATCCTGAGACCTTAGTGATCTCCAAGGGAGCTGTCCCTGATAAAGCTCGTGGGCTTTTTCATATGGCGCCCACCTAGTATATAGGTTCCCGGGATCAACTTTTTCCATCGGCTGTTGTGGATCACCACTTTCTTTTGCACATTTTTTTTGCACAAATAAAGCAAATTTATAATCCTTTTTGTGTGAAGCAAATCACTACGCTTTTTTTCAAGATATTTGTGGATTTTTTGGCAGTTTCTCGTGCCTTGTTTGGTAGTGTTTTGTGGTAGCGTGAAGCGATTTATAGTACGTTGCAGCAATTTATAGAATAATTGATAAAATAATGGCACAAAACACAAACGACCCACAATCTCCTTCATCAATTCGCTCACAATTACGCAAAAGCGGTTTATCCAAGCGCGATGCACTCTCAGTACGAGAACGTGGGATCTTTTCGCATCGTGCCTGTTGCCACCTGATGCATACCCTTGAACAAAGGGGGGAAGATTTTTCGCGCATGATTCTAGCAGGCTATTGGCCGATCAAATCGGAAAGTGACCCCCGTCCTTTGTTTGCTCCTATAATGGCACGTGGCGGACGTTTAGCTTTACCGGTCGTTGTTGATTCAACCACCATGTTTTTTCGTGCATTTTCTCAAAACACGGTGTTAGAGCCGATGCGCTTTGGCACATTGGGTCCTGGTGCAGAAAATGCAGTTGTTGTGCCCAACTTTATTATTGTACCCCTCTCAGCGTTTGACAGCCAATGTCACCGTCTTGGTTATGGAGGTGGATATTATGACCGCGTTGTTGAAGTTCTTAAAAAACAAGGGCATCAGGTCCATTTATTAGGTTTAGGTTTTTCGTGTCAGGAAGTTCCATGCATTCCCACTGCAGAACATGATCTGGTTTTAGAGGGAATTGTTACAGAAAAAGGTTTCTTAAAGCGTTAAAATATGGTTAAAACGCTTATGCGTTTTTTATTTTTAGGTGACATTGTTGGAGCAACGGGCTGTAAGATTGTTTTTGAACAACTTCCACAGCTGATTGAAAAGTGGCAACTTGATTTTGTTGTGGTCAATGGTGAAAACGCCTCTGGTGGCTTTGGCATCACACAGGAGACTTATCAAGATCTTTTAGCAGTAGGTGTTGACGTTGTGACAACGGGCAACCATGCTTTTTCATGTAAAGAAATATTGCGCTATGTGGATGAAAATGATCGTTTTTTACGTCCCGCCAATTTTTCTAAAGGCATGCCTGGAAAGGGTTCAGGTATTTTTACGGCGAAAAACGGGGCTTGTGTCCTTGTTGTGAATCTTTTGGGAAATGTTTTTATGCCGTGCCAAGTGGATGATCCCTTTGAAACGGCTGAAAAGATTTTGTCGGCTTGTTCTTTGATGGAACAAGTAGATGCAATCATTTTTGACTTTCATGCCGAAACGACGAGCGAAAAGCAATGTTTTGGTCATTTTCTTGATGGCCGTGTAAGCGTTATTGTCGGAACGCATACCCATATTCCTACGGCTGACGCCCAAATTTTAGAAGGTGGCACAGCTTATTTATCGGATGCGGGGATGTGTGGAGATTATAATTCGTCTCTGGGAATGGATAAGGAAGAACCCTTACACCGTTTTCTTTATAAGAAGAGACAGAATCGCTATGAACCTGCCCAAGGTCCTGCAACACTTTGCGGTTTAGCGGTTGAACTTTCAAACAAGACAGGTTTAGCGGAAAAGATCTCGGCGGTCAGGATTGGCCCCCATTTAAAACCTGAAAGTCCAGATTTTTGGTAATCATCTTCAATACCCCTTTATCCCCTTCACCCCCTTCGAGAAATATCCTTTTTGAGGGCTCCTTTCTCTGTGATACTCCTTTTTAAAAGCACCTATTTAAGAGGCGCCTTTGAAGAGAACGACTCAGATCATTGTAACGATTTTCGAAAATCGCTTTATGTACGCACAACATATTGATTTATAAATATAATTTACCATTTTGCAACTTCAATGAGCGACCTGCATACCGTAAGATTCTCTCATTTCAGATCCTTTTATGTTGAAGCAATCAAAACCATCCCCTTGCACGTCACAAGTAGGATTAGCGTGTAGATAAAAAACTGTCTTAGAAAGGAATAAAAATGCCGCTAATGAACGCTCTTCACTGCAAGAGCTGTTGCAACATTGGCAGCGAGTAAAGAGTATGATGGTATCGGCTTTGCACCTTCCACAAGCGTAAAGATGGTGGTGCACAATGGTCACAATGACTTTACCGTTTACTATGCACGTGCAAGAACTCTCCCGTTTAGGGGCGCAGATAAAATTGGATGGGCAGACGGCAACCGTCTACGGAACAAAAAATCTGCAAGGCGCTCCCGTGATGGCTACTGATTTGCGCGCCTCTGTCTCTCTTGTTATTGCTGCACTTGTTATCATCGCTCTGGCAGCAAAAGGAGAAACCATCGTTAATCGCGTGTATCACCTTGATCGCGGATTTGAACGGTTAGAAGAAAAATTAGCACGCTGTTGGTGCTACCATTCAACGTATAACAGCTTAAACCCCCTTTTCACCCCTCCTTCGGGGGGGTGCTCTTGAGCGCTCTCTTCGCGGCGACTTCTTTTTAAGATTTAAAGAGATGTTTCTGCTCAGTTGCCCTTTTGGAGCAAAGCTGCTTCGGAGTGAAGCTTTTTCAGAGCATTTCTTTTAAGGGATGCTTTCCTCTTTGAGGGGCTCTGTAGGTGATTGCTTTTGAGGACCTTTTTCTTTTTAGGAAATACCTTCTGAGTAAAATTGCTCGCAAGGTTACTTTTTTGTGGTTCTTTTCGGTTTCTCTTCGGTTTCTCTTCGGTTGCGTTTTCTTCAGGAGGGATATTTCAAACACTTCCTCATCAAAAACTGCCCTTTTGGAGTGAAGCTTCTACGGGGTGAAATTTTTGTGAAGTGAGATTTTCTTGGGGAAGTTCCCTTTTATGAGAAAGGTAATTCCCTCAAAGGGGGGGAAGATTTATGAAATATTTCCTTTTGAATTTCTCTCTTTTGAACAAAGTTTTTTGGGATGAGATTTTTACAACTGATTATCTTTCGGGGGGATTCTTCTTTGAGAGATATTCTCTAAACGCGCATTTCGAGGCGCTCCTTTCAGTCTTCTGTCTTTAAGGTGCGCTTTCTTTTCACAATATATTGTGGTTTATAATCATTTTTGTAATAAGTGGAAAAATGCGGGATGAGAGAGGAATAGGTCTTAATTCATTGTTTTTATGTCTATTTTTTACTTAACTGCACAATCTGTCAAAGTTGGATTTTAAGAGTAGAAAATCAAAACAAGAGCAAAAATTGCAAAAAGCAGAATGTGATGCAAAAAGGTTTCCTTCGGAGAAAAGCTTCTTAGGGGTGAAGCTTCTGTGGGGTGAAGCTTCGCTTAGCAGAAACATCTCTTTAAATCTTAAAAAGAAGTCGCCGCGAAGAGAGCGCTCAAGAGCCCCCCCCCCGAAGGAGGGGTGAAAAGGGGGTTTAAGCTGTTATACGTTGAATGGTAGCACCACAGCGTGCTAATTTTTCTTCTAACCGTTCAAATCCGCGATCAAGGTGATACACGCGATTAACGATGGTTTCTCCTTTTGCTGCCAGAGCAGCAATAACAAGAGAGACAGAGGCGCGCAAATCAGTAGCCATCACGGGAGCGCCTTGCAGATTTTTTGTTCCGTAGACGGTTGCCGTCTGCCCATCCAATTTTATCTGCGCCCCTAAACGGGAGAGTTCTTGCACGTGCATAAAGCGATTTTCGAAGACCGTTTCAGTGATCTGAGCAATCCCATCAGAGCGTGTCATCAGTGCCATAAATTGGGCTTGAAGATCCGTTGGAAAAGCGGGATAAGGTCCTGTTTTAATATCAACGGGCATTATTTTTGTTTCTCTTGGATTTCGTTTAACGTGAATTCCTTCAGGTTTAATTTGAATATCGAGTCCTGTTTTTTGGAGAATTCTGAGCACTTGGTTAAGATGGTTAGGGTTTGCATTTTTGAGCAGCACATCTCCCCCAGTCATAGCCACAGCCATTGCATAAGTTCCGGCTTCGATTCGGTCAGGGATAACCTGTATTCTCGTACCAAAGAGTTTTTGAACGCCATCGATTGTGAGTGTTGATGTTCCTTCACCGACTATTTTTGCCCCCATTGCGTTCAGAGCTCGAATAAGATTTGTCACTTCTGGTTCACAAGCAGCATTATAGAGAACGGTTTTTCCGTTTGCAGTTGCAGCTGCCATGAGCAAAACATGTGTTCCCCCAACAGTAACTTTAGGGAAACAATACTCAGCACCTTTTAATCCTTTTGGGGCTTTGGCATGCACATATCCATTTTCGATAGTAATCTGTGCTCCCAAAATTCTGAGACCCTCGAGGATAAAATCGACAGGTCTTGTCCCGATAGCACATCCACCGGGCAGAGAGACATAAGCCTCTCTGCACCGTGCAAGCAGGGGACCAATCACCCAAAAGCTTGCACGCATTTTTCGCACGAGTTCGTACGGTGCATGTGTCGTTGCTATTGTTTTTGCGGTAAAATGGATTATTCTTGAATCGACACAATCGCGATGGAATTTTTGTCCTTCTACACTATATCCAACACCATGATTATTCAGGATACGGATAAGGAGTTCGACATCAGCAAGATGAGGAACATTTTCTAAAACGAGTGGTTCTTCGGTAAGCAAAGCAGCAATCATAAGAGGCAATGCAGCATTTTTTGCTCCTGAAATAGGAATGGTACCCTTGAGACTTTTCCCACCAATAATTTGAATAGAATCCATAGTAATTTTACTCTTTCCTTTGAGCTCCCCCTCCAAAGGCTTCGATTCCTTAGGAAGTTATTCTTGACACTGATCTTAAAACGAACGATTATGAAAGTTGGTTGCAAAAATGCCATAAAAAAACAAATTTGTAGATTTTTCACAACCCATTTTGAGATCTTTTCCGACTTTGCTCTTTTCGGCGTTTTAGGTTTTCACGTAATTGCTTTGCCAGTCTTTCCTGACGTTGTTTTGCCTTTTCATCTTGATGGTTCATTTTTTCTTGCTTTTGATTTTGATGCATTTGTGTCATTACGCGGCCTTTTAAGCAATGTTAAGCTTCCCTTTAAACAACTCAGTGCTGTTTGTATAAAGCCAGTGTTGTTGTATAAAGATGTATGGCGTGATACAAGAGGTTTTTTCTTTCAAGAATGCATAAATGCTCTCTTGCCTATTTTCCAACAATATGGCACAAGGCAGCGCAAAGGTTGAAAAATGCTGCGGTAGCTCAGTGGTAGAGCACTCCCTTGGTAAGGGAGAGGTCGAGAGTTCAATCCTCTCTCGCAGCACCATTATACACCACCTCTCAAGCATCATTTTAGCCTCTTCACCATTTTAGCCTCGTATAGTATATCCGCCCCCCTAAAAAAAACATTTTGGCCCACCACACAAACCCCCACCACCACAACACCCCCAACCACACAGCCTCTTGTCCATCATCCCCATAGCCATCATACATACCCATGGGGACTTTTTGCTATTTTTTGCACACTTCAGCACTGTGCAGCCCTGTGTGGCTCCCTTCTCCCCACTCATGCACACCCAGACACTTCTTCCCTCCCCAAAAGAAAGAAAACAGAACCAGCCCCTGCCACTCAATCCCCAAATTCCGCTAGAACGTGAAGGACTTTTCCCCATGAAGCCCCCCTCTCTTCCCCTTTAAGCATATGGACTCAACGCGCTCGGTCCACACCGTCTCTTCCGTTCAAAGCACAATGTGCCTTCTTTAATGCTTGCCTCCCAAAACACCTTGGGCATTTTGCATCTCTTTCTCTACAAGACTTATCCGAATTGCAGATGTTCTTGAAGTTGGCATCCTCCCCCTTAGCATCTTCTTCCTCCTTAGCATCCTCCCCCTTCATCGATGCAAAATGATCCTCCCCCGCTCAATGAAGAACCTTGCACTTGGCTCTTATAAACTTCCCCCCATAAGCACGCATCCACAAACCACCCCTTTCCTCATAAGCCAAGTGCTTCCATATCCCCACAAGGCTCCTCCCTCCCCATACCCCCACGCGGGCTTCAAACGCGCTTGGGGACCCAATATAGAAAAGTCCCCCCTCTCTCCTTCTCCCCCCATGAGTACCTATGAGAGCACCCCATGGCACGTACACCTATGCGAACGAAAACCCCAAATATAAGCCACCCCCTTTCCCGTAAGCGCGGACACATGAGCACACGACACGGACCACATGGCCCCTACGTTCCACCCCCACATCTCTCACCCCCTCCCCACATCTCATTCCCATCATTTTCCACATGCCCCCCATGAAAACTTTCCCCATGGGGTGCTTGGAGTGCACGCTCACCAGAAGACGTGCTCTCTTGAGAAGCCCCTCTCTCTCCTTTTCCCCCCACAAGAGAAGAACAAGAAAATTCTCTGCCCTGCCGCTAAACGTGCCACTGCCATGGAGAAAGTATCACACATGCACTCCTCCAATCCCACAGGCACTACCTTTCTCCTCAAAAGCCCCCGCTGGTGTGCTCCTCCAAAGCATTTTCCATTCTCACGCCAAACCCTGTTTCGACGCGCTTAATTTGCTGGACCATAATCTCCAAAGCCTCATTAAAATGGCTAATCTCACTTTCAAGCTTGCATATATAAGCTTCATCACGATAAGCGCGTTTAATCAAAGGTGGCATATCAGGCCAATAGAGCATCAAATCCACCCATTCGCGTTGAGCGATCCACAATCCTCCTTGACACTGTGCTTTATGCTCTTCTGGAAAATCCTTTTGCGCGTAATGAGGGATAAGGATTTCGGGTTTTTTGGTTTTAATTTCCAACAGTCCATTTGGTCCAATAAAAGCATCGGGAGAAAAACCTTTCATCCGATCATCAGCCAAAACAAACCCGATACATTTTGGTTCTGTATGGGTGAGTGAACCATAAAGCTGCCGCGCGCTTGGTTCTAATTCTGTCCCACGCCGCATAGAAAGGGTTTTCCCCTCTTCAACGATTTTTCTAGTAATTCTTTCGCCAGCGAGTTTCATCATAACGGAATGATATTTTGAGGTTTTTTGCCCTTGTTTTGTTCGTGCCATCACCATTTCAAACAAAGAACCTGTGATCAAACCTTTGCGCGCTTCATACCATTCCTCCGTTCCTTGCAGACAATCGATAATAATTGGCATGGGGCCCCCCTATCTTTGAATTTGAAGCGCCTTTGCTCTTTAAAACATCTTATAGATCTGTATGAATCCCCCTCTTTTTGAGGCTCGCCACCTATTTTTGCAGCATTTGGCGATTTGATCACTCTTGATCTTTTGCTTTTACCGCTGAGCAAAACAACTTTTACGCATGTTGAGCGCTTTTCAATTTTCTCTTTGTGATTTTGCAAACACTCCTTGCATGTCGCAATAAAATAAAAAATGCCCCTTTTTGGCATATCTACTTTTATGAAATTCAGAACATCTGCCATACCCCAATGAAAACCCCTGAACTTCTCCCCCATCAGCACGCGCATCTACACACCACACCTCCCTCCTTTCCTCATAAGCCAAGCGGCTTCCATATCCCCACAGAAAGGCTCCTCCCTCCCCATACCCCCGCGAACTTCAAACGCTTGGGGACCCAATATATAAAAATTCCCCTCTCTTTCTCTTCCCCCCCATGAGTACCTATGAGCACCCCATGGCACATACACCTATGCGAACGAAAATCCCAAATATAAGTACCCCTCTCTCTTTTCCCGTAAGCGCGCAGATACATGAGCACTCGACACCAACCACATGGGGTCCCCCTACATTCCACCCCCACATCTCTTCACCCTCTCCCCACATTTCACATTCCCATCATTTCCCACATTTCCCCCCATGAGAACTTTCCCCATGGGGTGCTGCGGTGCGTGGAGCGCGTGCTCACCGGAAAACGTACTCTCTTGGGCGGCCCCCCAGACACTTCGCCCCCCCACAAGAGAAGAACAAGAAAATTCTCTGCCCTGCCGCTAGAGCGCAAAATTCTGCTAGAGCGTGAAGGACTTTTCCCCATGAAGCCCCCTTTCCTCTTCCCCTTTAAACACATGGACTCAACGCGCTCCCTCCATGCCTCTCCCTCCATAAGCACACTGCTTGGCTTTGCAAAATAGCTTGAGAATTTTATCTCTCTCTCAAGACACCTCTCCAAATTGCAGATGTTCTTGAAGTTAGTACCTTCCCCTTGGTATCGCCCCTTGTTACCTCTGCCCCTCTTGGCATCGCCCTTAGCATCCCTCCCTTGTGTCGACGCAAAAAGATATATCTACCCCCCCCAATGAAAACCCCTGAACTTCCCCCCATCAGCACGCGCATCTACACACAACACCTCCCTCCTTTCCTCATAAGCCAAGCGGCTTCCATACCCCCACAGAAAGGCTCCTCTTCCCCATCCCCCCACGCGAACTTCAAACGCTTGGGGACCGATAAGTCCCCCTTGGCATCCCCCCCCTTTGTATCCATTCCCTGAGCATTCCCTCCTTTATCGAGGCAAAATAATCCTCAATCCAGCTGTTGTACGACGCAAAAATCGTCTCGCTGATATTCTTGTGCCAAATTTTTCGCGACACACGCAGCAGCTTTTTGCGATTTGAAGAGAATTGCGTGGTGTTTTTGTGGTTCGAGTCTAATTTTGTTTTGGCTATTTCCCGCGTAATAAAGAGGGATTCCCTGATAAAAAGTCTGAAGATAACTTGCCATGATTTTTTACCACCAATAGTCGTTCAACACATCACAGGGACGCAAACGATGCTGTTTTTCGTAAGAACCATAGAGATTATCTTCATAATCACGGGTGACTTTTTCATCTAAGTAAGCATGATAGGCATCACTATTGAGAATGAATGGCTGGAGTTGGGTATTTTGTTCATCAATTTCATGATGCATAACGTAGGCATCAGCGATGTGTTCACTGACATCATCAGCATGAAGTGTTTTGAGATCGAGGCGTAGGATTCTGTAAACAGTTTCGCGCTCTTCAACAAATTCGAGAACTTCTTCGGCTTGATCGAATGGTCCTTCAACAGCATCACAATTCTCATCTTCACAAAGCAGAATGATAATTTCATCCTCTTTAACGAATGGCATATTTTTCATGATTTCCCCCTTTTGTATAGTTGATAAAGCACAGCTTTGACTTGACAAGGTCAAATATAGCGTTAGTCTTATCTCCTCTATGGGAGATATGTCAATTACTATTATCCTTAATAAAAGATATAATTTTAGTCTTTACGACGTTCAAACGGCATATGTGAATAAAAACTTACCCTCTTTTGTTCACCGAATGCCCTTGCATTGTTCTCTATTTGTTCTTACCCAACGCAACCACAAACAGACAGGAGAGCTAAAATGAGTGATTTGGAATTGATACAATACTGGTGCACTCTTGACACAAAAACACAGAAAGAAATTATTCTGATGCTTCGCCAGTTGGCCGCCGCAAAAGAGTTAAAATCGCCTGTCTTTCCTCAGGAGAAAGTTTTGAAATAAGATCGATGAACTCTTTATCTTCAGGACTAGCTCCCTCTCCATAAAGGATATAATTCATACTGATATTAATTTCATGACAAACACGCACTAAAGATTCGATTGTTGGCTCTTTTCCCTCAGCGAGAATAGAGTGAAGGTAGCCTGCACCTTTACCGGCTGCGAGAGAGATAGATCTTTTTGACCGGCCACTTTTTTTGAGTGCTGCACTTAATCTTTGACGCCAACCATCGATATTCATAGTCTCACCATATAGCGCATCTTTTTAAAAAAACACGTCCTTTTTATAAAACGGGCTTGCATTATCCTCTAAAAAGGATAAAATTAAGAAAACAAATTTTACTTTTTTAAGGGGGGATAAAAGCTCATTTCTGGGTCAAAAAAACATTTTACCACCCCAAAGGATGCAAAAAGGCGCCCCCGAAAGCCCATGCGTCTCAAGTATTGTACTCTTTATTTTTTGTCATTTAACAATCTCAAACTGTAGGGTTGCATGCACCTAAACATGCAAAGATCATTTGTTAGAGTCGATAAAGTCCTTTTGCAGAACACCTCATCTAACAGAACAAAACGGGACAAAACCGAAACACGTCAACTGAAAGCGTAAAAACGCTTAATTCAACATCAACGTCTGCCAAAAACATTGTTTTCGGTTTTGTTGTGAATAAAAATATAAAAAAGAAGAAAGCGGATTGAAGTATGCAACACGCCAATCAACAAGAAACTCCACACTATGAATCGTCTACGCTTCCTTATGTTTGTTGGTATCAGAATGATTTTCTAGGAGGGGTTCGCGGAATGCGTGCACACGAGATTGGAATTTACACGATTCTCCTCAACGAAATGTACGCACGCGGTCGTCCTCTAGAATTATCGATAGAACGTTTAGCGCGTCTTTGCGGTTGTGACAAGCGAACTTTTGGTAATGTTTTACAAATGCTGATACAAGAGGGAAAAATTTTAAACTTAGCGAATGGTTTATGGAATAAGCGCTGCGAGAATGTGTTTCAGGAGCGAGCAAAATTGCTTGAACAGAAATCCTTTGCCGGTCGTTCTTCGGCACAAAAACGCAAGAAAATCAATGCAAAGGTTCAACAACTGCTCAACGAGAGTGCAAGAGATGCTGAACAAAGCTCAGAATCTCAGAAGGGAGAAGAAAAGGAAACACCTCACGGTGTTTCAGAAAAGCAATTTTTTGTTTTTGCGACAGAGGAGGAGAAAGAGCGGAAAGCAGCATGCGCACAACTTTGTTCTACACACACGTCGTCACAGCCGTTCTCATCCTCACCACCCCTCTCACCCTCAAAGCTTTGCACGAACCCTTCCCAAAAACAAGATCTCACCCAAAATGCTGCTGAGAAGGTTAGGCACTCTCGCGGCAGCGCACAAAGCCCCACCCCCTCCACCAGCGGCAGCGCACAAAGCCCCACCTCCACCAGCGACAAAATCAAGAGCCGCACGGCAACAACGAAGGGGCAACGTCTTCCTGATGATTGGCAAGCAGACATCCGTGCAGCGATTTCAGAAGGTCTGAGTGAAGAACAAGCGCATTGGCAAGAAAAGAAATTTCGTGATTATTGGCATGCCAAAAGTGGTAAAGACGCGCTTAAAGTCGATTGGCAAGCGACATGGCGCAATTGGTTTCGTCGTGAGATTGAGCGAATAAAAGAACATCAAGAAAAACTTGCGATTTTTTCTTCTCACAAGCCCCTCGCACCGCATTGCAACAACGATGATGCCCTTTACCGCACTCTCATCAACTACAGCACACGTTAACATAAACACATACAACACACGTTAAGATGAATACAATTTTTGAAATCAAACAGAAGCTTATCTCTCAAGCCAGAGAGATAGCAGAAATGCTTTTGCCAAAAGGATACAAACGTGGCAATAATTGGGTTGTTGGCAACACACGCGGTGAAGCGGGTCAAAGTTTATCGGTATGTTTGAGTGGTGACAAAGCGGGGCTTTGGTACGACTTTGCAGAAGGCCGCGGCGGTGACCTTTTAGACCTTTGGTGTGCTGTCAAAGGGATAAGCCTCTCTCAAGCCTTAGAGGAAGCACGCAGCACTCTCAATCTTACACGTCCCAAACCCTTTATGGCACCTCATCGTTGCTATCGACGTCCCCCAACTCCAAAAGGAAACCCACCACAGAATTTGGTAAAAACTTACCTCAACCAAGAGCGCTGCATTCCACTTGAGATTTTAAAGCGTTACCGGATAGGAGAAGACGGAGAAAAGATTATTTTTCCCTTTTATAAACCGGATGGCACCCTTGCTTTGGTAAAAGAACGGCTCGCGCAAGCAGGCGCAAAAGCAAAACCAACAGCAGCACAATGTGAACCCATTTTGTTTGGTTGGCAAGCTCTTTATCCCACACCCCAACCCCACACCACCACACACCAACCCCACACCACCACGCACCAACCCCACACCACCACACACCAACCCCACGCCGCCACACACCAACCCCACGCCGCCACACACCAACCCCACGCCGCCACACACCAACCCCACGCCACCACACACCAACCCCACGCCACCACACACCAACCCCACGCCGCCACACACCAACCCCACACCACCACACACCAACCCCACACCACCACGCACCAACCCCACACCACCACACACCAACCCCACGCCGCCACACACCAACCCCACGCCGCCACACACCAACCCCACGCCGCCACACACCAACCCCACGCCACCACACACCAACCCCACGCCACCACACACCAACCCCACGCCGCCACGCACCAACCCCACGCCGCCACGCACCAACCCCACACCACCACGCACCAACCCCACGCCACCACAAATCAGGCACACGCCACCACGCACCAACCCCACACCACCACAAATCAGGCACATGCCCCAATGGAATGGGCTTTTTCCCCGACAAATCGCACGATTGTCATCACCGAAGGAGAAATTGATGCCCTTTCATTAGCCGCCTATGGGTATCCGGCGGTTTCCGTACCCTTTGGAGGAGGCAGTGGAGGCAAACACAATTGGATTGAGAATGAATTTGACCATTTAGAGCCTTTTGAGACCATTTTTCTCGCCACCGATATGGACAAACCCGGCGAAGAAGCAGCACGTGAGATTGCCAGCAGGCTTGGTCGCCACCGCTGTTACCGTGTACGCTTGCCCCGTAAGGATGCCAATGACTGTTTAACCGCCGGTATTGATGCCGCCACCATAAAAGCCGCCTTTTCATCAGCAAAAAGCTTTGCCCCAGAAGGATTACGGCGCGCCTCAGACTATAAGGATCAAGTCATAGGGCTGTTTTGGCCAACCCCAGAACAGCATCAAGGCTATACGGTTCCCTATCCTAAACTCAACGGGAAACTTACTTTTCGTCCAGCAGAATTAACACTGTGGAGCGGTGCAAGTGGTGCTGGAAAGAGCCAATTGTTATCAGACTGTATTCCCCATTGGATTTCGCAAAAAAGCCGGCTTTGTTTAGCCTCACTAGAAATGAAAGGAGAACAATCGCTACGCCGTTTAAGCAAACAAACAGGAGGCGTAGAGCAACCAACAACAGAGATGATTGAACGGATTCTGCATTTTTTAGACGAAGGGTTAATTCTTTATGAGCATGTTGGCAAATCGAGCGTCGACACATTGCTAGATGTGTTTGACTATTGCCGCGCACGTTATGGCTGTGATCAATTTATCATCGACAGTCTGATGCGTCTCGGCATCGCCTCAGATGACTATGCCGGACAAGAACAAGCTGTTTACAAAATGGTTGATTGGGCTGTTTTACACGCGGTGCATATTCACCTTGTAGCCCATGCGCGCAAAGGGGGGCTGGATAAGGATATCCCAGGCACGGAAGATATTAAAGGCGCCTCAGAAATTGGCGCCAATGCTTTTAACATCATCACCATTTGGCGCAATCGGTCATTAGAAGACAAAATCTTTGCCGCATCCCAGAGGGAAGAAAAAGCAGAATTAGCCAAACGCCCCGGTGTGATTATGAATATCGCAAAACAACGTTCAGGGGATTTTGAAGGCAAAATTGGTCTTTGGTTTGACCCCAAAAGCTACCGCTATCGCTGCTCCTCTGAACCTCCCCTCATGCCACGGCGTTATCTTGAACGCAAAACCAACACCAGCCTCTCTAACACTTCCGCCAAAACACGAACACACCTTACACCCTCCTGAACAAAACCAGGGACAAGTGCAACAATGCACAGATACGCCCAAATCATTCGAGATCAAAAACCAGCGCCCCCCCATATGCCGCGCTCCGTGATGCGCCAAAGCAAGGACAATACCGACAATGCAACAAAATGCCACCGCCTTCAAAAACACATCCCAATCAACAGCGGGGCTTCCCACTCCGACCTAAGCAACCCAAAGGTAAAAAACCACAAGGCAGCAAAACACCCCTGCCTTCAAAAACGCGCCCCACGTAAACCCCATACCCCCTTGCTGCCACTTGAGCAACGCAAAGGACAACACCAAGGACAAAACCAACAATGCAATAAAACACCCACTGCTTCGAGAACCAAAGCCAATCCACCCCAACACGCTCCGCTTGCGCATAAACAAAATGACTAACAAGGTTCAGAATGAAGGAAAACACCAACCACTTCCAGAACGCCCCCTGCAAAACCCCCAATCTCCTCAGTCCCGCATAAATCAGACCAAAGACAACGCCGGCAATGCAACACAACAGCACGCACTTCAAGAACAAAAACCACGCAATACCAATGCCCCCATTCGCAATTTTCCACTCAAGGAAAGGAATATCCCCCCCAGCGGAGCTTACCCTCCCCCAAAGGTCTCCAGCAACCTCCATCCAATTTTTTAAACAGATGACCAAACAACAATTTTTGCAGAAAGGAGAGAGCATGACCCATCAAGAGACAAGAAAAAACCAAGAGCAACAAAAAAAAACCAAGACACCAGCTTTTGTCCCCTCCCACCATGATGAAGAGAAAGCACACATTGGCCATTTAAAAACGCAAGAAATGCTTATTGAGACAAGCAATCCTTATTTTCAATCAACCCACCCAGAAAGCGCGAGCAACCCGCGCACCATCAAAGCCATTGCCAATGCACAGGGGCGTCCTATTGCGCTTTTATATGCCAAAGGACATATCAGCAAAGCACAATATAGAGCAGCAGAACGTTTTTATGTTTACTGGCGTCAAAGCCAAGCTGACCTACACATGAGCCCTGATTATACGCATCAAAAGATTGAGTGTAGCCACAGTGATACCCACCCCATTGAACGTCAAATAGAAGCAGCAAATCATTTACAAAAGGTCAAAGTCTTGCTTGGTGTTCTTGGCTATCGGCTTGTTGAACAGGTGGTTGGTTACGATCAAGCAATCAAAGACTTAAACCCCTCAAAACGCAAACAAAACTCCCTTGCTGATCATTTACGAGATTGTTTAGAACTGCTCGCATTTCATTGGGGATATACAAACCAGAAGCACTCTGAATGATTCTGACACCTTCCCCTCCACACTGCCCTGCGCCTCTTCCCCTTCTCTCACCATTAGAGCTTGACACCATGTTTTGTATAATTTGACACCAGATTTTATACCCCTTTATCTCTTTCAAAGAGCTCACAAAGAGTCTTCAAAGCCCTTTCGAAGCCTTCTCTCATTTGTACCCCTTTACCCCCCTTTTACCATTGAATCGCATTTTCTTATTTTCGATCATTTTGGCAATTTTTGCTGTCAAAATCCAATTTTATAAAATGTGCCTTAAGGGTAAAATACGCATAAAAACAACGGATTATCATCTCTTTCCTGCCAATACCACCTCTTCCCACTTAAGAAAAAAAACAGTGTCAAACTCCATCTCACCCTCACATGTTTCAACAAACCCTGACCCCACCCCATGGAAAGAAAACAATCTGTCCCCCCCTCTCAAAAAAACAAAACGCTTTCACTTAAATCCGCCCTAGCAGCACTCGTCGCCCTCACCGCACGCGTTACACGCATCGCCCTAACCGCCCTAGCCATGTTAGTCTCACTCGTCGCCCTCACCGCGTTCTCATTGACTTGGAAAAATCACGCAAAATATCACTTATCGTGATGTTGGCATGAAAAGGAAGCTTTCCATTTTAATTTCAAAATTTATTTTAAGCGAAGCATCGCACCATAAAAGATATTTGCTCTTTCCATATTGCCCCAATGCCTTTTCCATTACTTAAAGTAAACAAACTTACTTGGAGTATTTTTCCATGGAGATTTACAAGCTTACCCCCCTCATTTTCTGTAAAAAATATTTTCTGCAACAAAACACACCTGATATAAAGAAAGATAGACCACCCCACGCCAGACCATCCCACGCTAGATAAAAAGGCTGTAGATTTAAGACATCACACACCCACCAGCTCTATAATCCATAGAAGGTTTAACAGCACAAAGCATCATTCATAGAGACAACAGAACAACGCACGGAAAACAAATCTGAAGCCCCCTAAAGAATACCAAACCAACTTCGTTAGGAACCAACCTCATTAAAAAACAACTTCGTTGAGAACCCGTCTTCACCACACACCTAACCTGACCAGCCCCCATATAGGCTTGTCACCACCAAACACCAATGCATTACTACCCTTATAGGTGGCCACCTTACCGGTCACCAATCTCGTGGTTTATTCCTTACAAAATTGTCTTTCTTCACTCTTCTACTTAAAGCCCCTTTCTCTTCTTAAAAGATAAGAAAAGTTGATTTTTAGCTATCATTCAGCTTACTTTGTGCAGAACTCTTTTATAGCCCCCCCCCACTGACCCGACATTGCCCCATCACAGCCCCCCTCACAGACAACCAACGCGCCAGCAACCACTTCACAAACAACCACTCTCACCGAAAACCATCTCACTCTTCAACTGTATCCTTTGCACACATTCTCCACTCTCCCTCTCCTCTCACGAGCAATCACTCCACTGAGAACAATCCCAATCCCCTCAACACACTCACCACCATCTCTCCATCCTCATCACATGCAAAAAGCTCTCCACGTTCACCAGCAACCATCTCAAAGCAATGCAGAAGGTGCGTTAAAAAAAAGCGCCACAGCATTTTTCATCCCATCCTCCAACCACTCCTCGAATCCACACACACCACTTTCACCTCTCCTGTTACGCATCTTTTAACGCACCCTTTCAATTGCCTCTTTAAAGACGCTCAAAATGCACAATCCTTTTATTTCCACTTTTCCACATTTACGTTTTATCGTTTTTACGATGACACAGAAAAAAGCAAAAACGCTTCTCATGAAAACCACATTGCAACATGTTGCGATATTTTGGGATAACACTTTAGCAAGAGTAGAACACATGAAAATTTGCTCCAATCATCCACGCCACTCTCTCCCCCTCGCCAGCCTTCTTTTCCACCCTCCTCACCTATCCAGACACAGATATCCAGACCAACCGGCATCCCAGACCAACCGGCATCCCAGACCAACCGGCATCCCAGACCAACCGGCATCCCAGACCAACCGGCATCCCAGACCAACCGGCATCCCAGACCAACCGGCATCCCAGACCAACCGGCATCCCAGACCAACCGGCATCCCAGACCAACCGGCATCCCAGACCAACCGGCATCCCAGACCAACCGGCATCCCAGACCAACCGGCATCCCAGACCAACCGGCATCCCAGACCAACCGGCATCCCAGACCAACCGGCATCCCAGACCAACCGGCATCCCAGACCAACCGGCATCCCAGACCAACCGGCATCCCAGACCAACCGGCATCCCAGACCAACCGGCATCCCAGACCAACCGGCATCCCAGACCAACCGGCATCCCAGACCAACCGAGAACCAATCTATAAGTAGATTGCCTCATTGAAGGGCTGTCATTCTTAAAAGCATTTGTAAATTTCTTTCAGACCTTTATCCACTGTTCTTTATCTTTTCGGATTTCCCCCAGCGAATATACGACATGACTCTCATCATTTTTAATGCAGCAGCAAATAAGCAAATTGGTAGGCTTATCCTGCTCGTCGAAATTCCATTTTGACAAATGGCAAAAGCATTTCTCAAAACAATATAATGTTACCTGTAACACGCTAAACGCTGTCAATATAATACGATTTGAATAAAATAAGGATACATTTTAGAAAATGTGACCATCGGATAAATCGGGAATAAAACAAACAATTATTAAACTCTTTTCCCTCTGTATACCGCCTTCCCTCTGTATACTGTTTTATTGTGTTTAGCTTCTATAACGCAAGCATTTGAGAGCTATCTATTTTTAAGCCTTGTTAGAACGAAATAAAAATAAGAAGTGATCAAATAGAATGACGCAAATTCCCCCAATGACTGTAGATTTTTCAGTTCTTTTGACGGCTCTCTTAGCTTGCTATCCTTATTACAAAACCGTTTCAAATATTAAGGCCGTAAGAGAAACACCCATAGCAGAAACAACAGCCAACCAGTATGAAATGCAAAAAACACAAACCTTCCTGACACCCTCAACTGTTCATAAAGAATTTACCGCATCTCCCATGGGAACAGCCCCCAGAGACACACCTAACCTCCACAGGGAATTACCTAGCCCCCCTCTCCCAAAAGGAAGAGCACCTAACCTCCACGAGATACATTTAGCCTATAGGAAATACCCCCAACACCCACAGGGAAGCCATTCAACCTCCACAAAATGCACGCAACCCTCGTGAATATTGCACTCTTATGCCCCCCTTTTACGGCGGCATAAAAGGGAGCTCGCCCTACATCTCTTTTTGTTACCCATTTTGTGTGATTACCTATTTTGTATGGTTATCTGCACGAATGCCTCAAATTTCTACTCCACACATCTATAAAAAGCATTCTAAAGAAAAGATTGGGGCAAAAAAGAGCTAATTTAGGCAATTCGTAGACACAATTTATTCTTTTTTATGATTGTTGCATTTTTACTATAGTAATTCAAAATGAATTCATGTATGATACGTTTTGATATTTATTTATTATTAATAAATAAAGGAGGGAAACTATGAAAATCAGATATTTTTTTATAGTTGGTGCTATCACGAGTGGGTTATCTGTAGCAATTGCAGCATCTGAGCATATAGTAAATCAACAGCAAGAGCATATTGTTGCTCCTTATACTGCTCCTCAGACAGATTTAAAGCTTCTTGAACCAACAAATGGTACATTGGATACATCAAATAAACTAGTGCCTTATAATAAAGATATTACACAATATGGAATATTGTATAATTTATACATACAAGGAGAAAGTCTATTGTATGCAATAACTAGATTTTTACAATCTATTCTAAATCTTTGCATGCAAATTCTCTCAACAGTTCAGAATAATAATGCTTAAACAGCAAGGAGGGGTCCCTAACGCGTGTGAGGGGAAATCACATGAGGGGAGGTACCTAACGCATTGTGAAATAAATTCACAAGGGGAGAGGTACCTCACGCGTTACGGATTAAAACTTTAAAAGTCTCTCTATTTAATAGGGATTTTGTTTTACTTAACTATTATTTTTATAAATGATGATATTGTTTTAATTTTTATTATATGTTTGGTTTATACTTTATGATTACCTTTTTCCTCAAAACAAAACAACAGCTTTTTTCTCAAAAGTTGAATAACGAAGATTTTGGCATTGATTCCTCTCACCACTGTTTTATTAAAATTATTTTGAGCCTACTCTCTTTTAAAGCCTTTTTGTTATTCTTTATTTTCTTTTCATTTTTTTAAAATTTTTTGAACTGTTCTTTATTGCATAAGAAGGTACATTTTATTTTTCTTAATACTTTATCATCCCAAACTAACCAATATTTATATTGATAAGCACTGTTTTATAATTCTCACAGTAGAGAATATCAGAGCAGCATTGTTTCCCACCTTTACAGTTCAAATATCACCGGCTCTCCCCTTACATCACGGAATCTTTTTTCTTTTAATTGTTGTTTTCTCTCATTGCATAGTTTTCTATGGTCATTGCTATTTTTATTGCATAATTCTGGATTTCTTATTCTGAAATACTGATATCACTAACCACTGTACCTTTGTTTTGACAAATTTCCTGCCACCAGTTCAAATAAAGCGTAATTCAGTAGCCTTTTATAGCCTTTGCCAATACTGTAGCTAAAACCACAGCACGTCCAAGACAGATCTTTTTGATAAAATCCTCAAAAGCGTTTTCCATAAAGCAACCAGTTCCCCGCAAAGCCAAGCGGATCTCCTGCTGCAAATTTTTGGCCCCCTCTGCAAATCTTTTGTTTGTAAAACTGCAAGGTTTCAACATCGCTGAACCCAAAGCAAGAACACCAAAATGAAGCAGAGCATAATATGCCCTCTTGCTTTTTTCCTTCTTCCCAAGAAGAAAAAAGCACAACGAGCTCTCTTAGTTTCTTCTTTTTGCCACGGTAGAGTGCCATATTAAGAGCCAAGCTCTTCACGCAAAACAAAACACCATTGTGGTACAGATTCACGCACTTATTTTAAAGAGCCATCTCCCAATTGACTGGTGACTGATGACTGGGCTTGTAAATCCATTTCACGACGGCGCGCTTATGGAAGAGTATAACGGTAAATCCATTATGCACCACCATCTTTACGCTTATGATGGTGCCGGGGCTTGTACTATTATACTCTTTTGCCAGCTCCCAATGTTGCGAACAGTCCTTGCATTTGAGAGCATTCATAAGAGGCATTTTTACACTTTTCTTCTCGTGTTTTATCCACTCGCTCATTCCGCTTGTAACGTGCGAGAAAGTAATTTTAATTGATTCAATATGCAAAACAATGAATTATCCTTAATAAATCAATGTCTTGATAAAAAAGCAAAAGCTGTTGACCGCCCATTTTAAAGCGCCATAAAATGCTTGCTTTAAGCGATTTGCCTCACCCTTTGTTCAACATTTTCCAGTTTCTTCACGACAAAACAACATGGGAGATCGGCAAAACTTTAGAATTGGTCGGATTAAGGTTTGGCAAGCGGCGGTAAAAATGCCGATAAAAATCAAAAAACCACTGTCAAATCACGGCCAATTGCTCACTTTTTGTCATTACAAAGGACTTGTATATCTCAATCCGGCAAGGTTACTCCATAATCCCCGCTTCTCTCGATTTCAACAAGCGCACCGCCTCGCTTTTCGTCTCACTCTTTACACACTCTTCCCCGCTCTACCTTGAACTGTTTACACCTTCCACCCTCTCATGGCGTTTTGAACACGTGTAACACCCCGCCCCCTGTGTTCCATCTCTTTAATTCATTATTTACGCTTTTACGCTTACACAGAAAGCAGGGAAAGACTTCTGATAAAAATGATCGTTGCACATCCTTGGATGATACTTTGACGATACAAATGCAGATTAAAAGCTATCATTACCCCGCTTGTCATTTGACTCCTCAGCTCTTACCCTTCATCTCCCTCTTCGCTTCACTCTTCAACGCACCTTTACCCCCCCAAAAAACTCTTCACCTATCTCCCCCTGCCTTCATCCATCTTCCTTTTAACGCATCCCTTCTCCCCGCTCGCCAGCCCCATTCTCTTCCCATCAAAAACCATCACCAAAAACCACACCATCGCGCTTTAGTTTAAAACCCTTCGTCCTGCTCTCCACCCTCTCCTCTCTAGAGCATCCCTTCATCCACCTTTTTACCCGGCTCACCGCCTCACTCTTTACACACTCTTCCCCGCTCTACCTTGAACTGTTTACACCTTCCACCCTCTCATGGCGTTTTGAACACGTGTAACACCCCGCCCCCTGTGTTCCATCTCTTTAATTCATTATTTACGCTTTTACGCTTACACAGAAAGCAGGGAAAGACTTCTGATAAAAATGATCGTTGCACATCCTTGGATGATACTTTGACGATACAAATGCAGATTAAAAGCTATCATTACCCCGCTTGTCATTTGACTCCTCGACAACTCTCTCTTCTTTGCCAGATGACTATAACTGCACAAGCGCTCTGTCGCGCTCTTCTTTTACGCGTTTCAATTCTTGTTTCACTCGACAATATACCCTCGCACGTTTGATAACAGAGTAATACAGTGCGAAAATAAACATGGTAATGAAAGTAGAAGATACTATCAGAACCAAACCAAAAAAGACGATGAATGCTATTAAAAAACCATTCATTTTCCCTCAGATCTCCTCGCTTAAAGTAAAAAAGGATGAAGAATATCGCACGTAATTTATCCCCTATCAGCCCAATAGACCTATCACCAAACTTAACGCTCTGGAGATTTATCGCCCTCTAGACCTATCACTTGAATACGCATCGCTTCATCTCGCTGCCAAGTTATTTCTTCCAATTTCTGAAGGTTTTTTTTCAACAGATGCCCAAAAAGTATGCGGAGCATCAACATCACCGGTATAAAAAGAAAAAGCCCCAACGATATCATTTCCAACACCAGTAAGAAAGTTGCCACAATACCAGCCTCCAACTCTGTCAACTTCCACTCTGCCAAGATTGGCGCCAAGAAAATACATTTTAAAACCACAAGGGTGACAGAGAGGCAGAATATTCTTTTATAATCTCTGCTTGAAAGAAACGCTTCTTCAAACGCAGGCGGGTTTTCCGCTTTATCAAGTGCTAAATTTTTCCCCTTCATTGTCTCTTCCCCTCTCATGATTTCTCAAACACCATATCACGTTCTTTCAACACGCTTTTCAGTTCTTTTCTTAACTGACAATACATTCTCACCTGCTTAAAGACACCATAATAAAGTTCCAAAATCATCATGGGAATAAAAGCAAGCCATATCACCACCAACATAAGCATCATGGTAAATATTATGACAAGAGTATTGTGCATTTTCCCCCTATTATCCTTTTTATACCGATCCTTTTGCTGACAGGTTATTTTCCCTCGTTGCTGGTTTATTTCTTTCAATTTCTGGGTCTTTTTTTCCAACAACCACCACAATATTATGCCGAGTATCGACATAAATGGGATCGAGATAAAAGCACACACTGTAATCACTTGCCAGAGCACGAAGAGAGAAAAAAGAGCAGTATCCTGCCACACTGTCAATTCCCATTGTGCCAAGGATGGTAGAGAGAGAATCTCATTCCACAGCGCAATGATGAGCGAGAGAAAACAAATGACAACATACTCTCGCTCAGAAAAAAGCTTTGTCTCGAAAAAAAAGCGCAATTTGTTATAAAATACTGAATTTTTCCACTTCATTGCTCTTCGCTTTTTTCATGCACGCTCTTTTAACAAGCACCCAAGTGCGCTGGATGCTTGTTCATTGCTTTCCCCGTTACCAAAACCGCCTTGTAATACACTCTCGCATGTTGGTAAGCGCAACCACTGCCAGACTTAAAAACCATCAAGCCCCCTTAAAAGCTTTTCCCTTTCCTTCTCAGATTTTTTGCCCCTCTTCATCCCTCTTTCCCAGAGCCACCCAAGCACGACGCACCCTTTTCATCACCCCTCTTCATCGCTCTTCTGCAGAGTCCAGTCACCTTGTAATACGCTATCAAACGCTTGAGAAAAGAAGTATACAGCGCAACCACTGCTAGACTTAAGACAACATCAAGAAATACCCCCACCAAAAAAAAGATGATGAACATAGAGGCTATCATATATTCTATTATACTAGGCACTTCTTGCCCCTCGCGTTCTATTTGTAAACGACGTTATCGTGTTTGCGGGTTAATTCTTCCAACCGCTGGATCTTTTTTTTCAACTGAGAAGTTAATATTGCACGAAGCATTAAAATAACAGGAACCGTTAGCAAAACACATGCTGATATAAGGACCAGCAGCAAAAAGAGAAAGGTAAACTCTTCAAGTCTCCCTGTATCTACATTGTTTAGATTATGTCCCATCTTTTGCACATAATTCATCTCTTGCACAAAAGTTACATAAACATACACTTTGAAAACGATAAGGGTGAGAGAAATGAGAAATATGATGACATAATCTTTCCATGAAAAAGTAAGCCATTTTTTGAACAGGAGGGAGCTTTCCTCTGTGTGGATGGTCAAAATCTGACCCTTGCTTTCTTTTTCCTTATTTTCAAGATCACAAAAACGCTGCGGATGTTTTTTCATCCCTTGTTTCAGTTCCTTTACCTTGTCATACAGCCTCAAACGTTTAATCAACGAATAATAAGGCACTATGATTATTGTCGTGACTAAAATGGCCAAAATCGCGATAGTGAGAAATATAAAAAAAATAATCGGTCCTATAAGAATAATAGCTCCTGGCCCCATAGCGTTTATACCTTATCTGATTTCTCTTTGTATTCTGTTGCTTCTTCCAATTTTTGAATTGTTTTTTTCAATTTACGATCCTGAAGATTGTCGACTCCCCAAAGGATAGGTAAGGGAACGAAAATACATCCCCAGATCAAAACCGGCAAAAGAAAGAGAAGATGAGCAACACCATCCCATCGCGCCCAATGCAACATTTGTATGAGAGACTTTGCGCAAGCAGGAGCCTCTAAAGCAATCCAGATGAGAAGAATGCAAAATATTCTGAGAAAGTTGCGAGATATTCTTTGATAATTTTTCAATAAAAACACCATTGATTTTTTTTAAACAAAAGGAAAGGCAATTCTAAACTCAATGCTGAACTCTTCCCCTTCATTTTCTCCTCACTTTTATACAGATTTTCCTGAGATATACAGATTTTCCTGAGAGCTTTTGACCTGTTCTTGATCAAGAGGAAAGGACTGCTTTGTTTTCCCCAACACTTGATCACCCTAAGTTTCAATTTTTATATTGTTTTATACTGATAATTTTTAATTTCCCATCCTCACTGGAGACAATATCGGAACACACACTCTTCTTGCGCTCTTGCCATCCTTACCCTCCACTTTGCCTATTGCTTCACCGTCACATACAAGACATTCTGCCTCTTTTAATCGTTATCGTTGTTTTTTCCATTGCATAATTTCCATGTGTAAACCTCATGTCTCTTTGCACAATTCCAAGACTCTTACTTGTAAAATATTCGTGACTCGCCAAGTCTTGTATTACACTTTTTCCTCACGCGTTTGCGTGCCTTAAGTCCCTTTACCTTGCAGTTGCATTTGCCCTACAATTGCATTTTCCTGATAATTTCGAATGCTTGATATAAGAGTCTCTAAAGGGCAAAAATTTCCCTTGACTAAAGAGCTAAAGTGCCATGATGATGGCGGCAACAAGAAGAGCAATACAACAAAACTATTCCTTTTCTGCATCTGCTGTACCCAGCGCTGTCATCCGTTTCTCTTGCTGCTCCGCTTCTTCTTGCAGTTGCTGAATCATTTTTCTCAGCTTACCAGTCACTATAATGCGGGATACCAAAATGACCGGTAAGAACAAAAGAGCACACAACAAGCCCCATGCGATCGGCAGGAATATCCTAAAGGAAAGGATGCCTTCCCCCCAATTGGCATGAAACACAAGGGAAACGGTGATGAGAGTAACCACCACAAATGTAGAGATGTAGAATATTTTTTTATAATCTTGCCAAGAAAGAGAGAGCTGTTTTTTATCCAAGACTAAATTTTGCCCCTTCATTTTTTTCACTTCTTTCATGTCTGATCGACCACGACACTTGTTATTTAGTGACTGTCATTCAACTCCTTATCGAGAGCAAGGTACAATCTCACCCGTTTAACAAAAAGGTAATAAATCCCGACCAGCATAACACCGTTTAAAACGGCCATTATGATGATTCCTAACCAAGCTAAGAGACCTAAAAATAATGTAAACATAGTCATTTCCCCTATGGCATTTATGCAGTAACTGATTTGTTGTGCTGTTCAGATGATTTTTCCAGCTTCTCAAGCATTGCTTTCAATTTACGATCCAGTATGACATGGAGCACCAAAACTACAGGTAAGAATATGACAAAAAGTGCCCATAACAAAACCGGCAAACCAAAGATAAAGGAATCAAAGCCATTTGTGAAAATGCTCCCTATCCCAGTGAAAAACTCGAAAAGAAACATCAAGAAAAACGTTGGTTGAAAACCGCCTAAAATTAACATTACGATAGAGACAAGGATTATTATTATATAATCTTTTTTTGAGAGAACCATCGATTTTTTAAACGAACGGAGTTTAGATTCTCTGTTAACCATTGAATCTGTGAGAAGAGAGGCATAAGCCTGTGCCTGAGAAGATTGATGTAATTGAGAAGATTGATGTGATTGCTGGTTGTCTATTGTCATGCTGACATTCCCCCGCTCCTTAAGTGTTTTATAATAGCACTGCTCATCAGTGCTCTTCAGGCATAAAGCTGTTTCACTGATTTTCCCCCATATTGTACCAACATGTACAAGAGAAAGCGCACGCATCTACAAAAAACTCTACGTTGATCTTAAAACCAAATGATATCACGAAAACACCTTACGGGCTTTGCGTGCCTTTGATTTGCCAACCGCCGCAACACATATGCGTAGACAATTTGATAGCTTTATGTATTAAAGATGGATGTAACAGCCTGAATAAAAATTTTCAATCCCTCTTTCTTAAAAAACTGTGAATATTCAAAAAGGTAAAAGTATGGTATTTTTCAAACATGGCTTAACACGCGTTTATAAACAAATATTGGTACTTAAGAAAAAACAGTTCCTTTCAAGATGAGGTCATCATTTGCGTATCATCCCATTTGCGTATCATCCCATTTGCTTATCATCATTGAGGTCAGATAACTTTGGAACAGTATGATGATGGCGTTAGAACCTCGACACAAGAAAAGCTTTATGTATGAGCAGAAAACAACACAAAAATCTCCCTGCTTTCCTTGAAATGAAAAACCCGTAATTTTTTACCGGACAGCAAAAAGCCCAACAGCAAAAAATAAGACAAAAAATTCCGACTCCACAATCAACGATTGTAATACATGTGCAACACCTTGGTTTAACCAGTGAAAAAGCTAAAACTCCGCTTTCGAAGAGCGATCTTGGACGACTTTATTTACTAGGATATAAACAGGATGTATGAGGCATCAGTAAAGCGCAATATGATACGACAAGCCAATCATATAAACGAGAGCGAAATCCATGGGCAGGCATGCTTCAAGTTTATTTTTTTCATATAAAGAGACATACAATTTATATGAAGGGGGCCCCTACATGAAAGGAACCACGACCGGTTGCAGAAAACAAGAAATCATTGCAAAAAAGCAAACAGGCTTGTTGCAAAATTTCCAATGCTTCTGATGATAAGGGGATGCGAAACTCTGTTGTGCTATGACATCGACCTTTCATATTCTCAGCAAGGAGAGTGTCCATAGCTCTTCAGCAATCTGATCTTTACGCATATGACACAAGAGATTTGTGCGAATGCCTGGTAAGGAGAAACAAACACAAAGCCAGTTATATTATAGCCGTTGTTTTGCAAAGCATCTGATAAAAAGCCGGCACATCTCTCCAATCCATCGCAGATAAGCCCTTTAACGCTATAGCGTTTTTCTAAGAGAACTTTTTCTTTTGCTATTGCCTGTAAATCAACATCCAATCCCAATGCAGCAGCATGTTTGAAACAAATATTGAGATGGTTCAGTGCTTTCTCTACTGTGATCGCTTTTGTATGCCAGATTAAGGCAAGCGTATTGCATATATCTGTTTGGGTAATCTCTGAACCGGAAAGACAGCCTAATTTTGGTAGAATAGTGAAGCCCATAAATAAAACCAGCTATCTCTACCATCATCCTTTAATCCTGCTTTACGGCTTTCAAAAACATCCAAAGCACTATCTTTCAAGGCAAGAAAATTAACATGAAAAAATTTGTTATCATCAAGGCGCATAAAGCGTGGTAAGCGAAAAGAGCACACAAAGCTTTCCACCCATTTTAAAACATCACGATGAAATTTCGAAGGTACTCAAGCTTCTCATAATTTTAAGAGATTTTGCAGACACAGAACGCAGCGGGACTTTAAATCCTTTAGATTTTGATCCTTTATTGAAAAGCCGATTATTTTGATTTGGAAAGCCTTTTTACGCAAGCTTTTTAGATTTGAACATGCCCTCATCGCTTTGCCTTTCAGGGTAGAAAAGAAGTGAACATCAGACAATGTTTAGCCATAATAAGGCAATGTTTAACCAGAACAAAACATTGTTTCAACAGAATAAGAAAATAATATTCAAGACCGATTATAAACACGGAGGCGAATATTATGAAACCACGAGATTCAAAAACCCCCCCCCAAAGTTCATCACAAACACAAGAGAGTTCAGCACAAACACAAGAGAGTTCAGCACAAACACAAGCAAGCGGTGGCGCAAGTCAGGCATTAGAAAGTTTTCTTGCACGTTTAGAAGCAACTGTCAGCAAAACACCAGAATTAGAAGATATCGCACATAACCCTGAAAAATTACAAGAGCTTATTACAAACTTAGAAAGTGACATCGCCAGTGGCGAATGGCTTCGCGCCAATTATGCAGAAATGGATCTTAAAATGATGCCTGCCCTGGTAAAACAGGCAAACACTAAATATCCAGAGATGCAACTTAAATATGCGACAAACCCTGAAGAGCTCGCCTCATCCATAAAAGAAACAATTAATGAGGGAGTGCAATCTTCCAGATTTATAACAAACACAGGGCAAAGCGGAATTCACTTTGCAGTCATTGATCATCAAACCATCAATAATGAGACATCCCTCATATTAATGGAACCAGCATCTTTCGATAAGTTGAACGCTGGAATAATGGGGGCAAGGGTAAAAATAGCTCTTGAGAAGTTGAATTTGCCTAATTGTCATTTTTCCATGGTAGAAATGAATATTCAACAAAGCAACTCTGAATGTGGGATCTTTAGTTTAGCGCTTGCCAAAAAGCTTCATACCGAAGCTGATAAATTGATGAGACTGCATAGGGATAATGTTAATGGTGTGTTATGTGAACCAAATACTCCTTTACCTTCTGATCAGTTAGATCAGTATCTTCCACCATCTTTTTATAAACACACGCAAGGGAGAAAACGTTTCAAGAAATATATTGAAAGAAATCCAGAAGCTGAAAATACAAAAGTGAACAAAAAAGGCGAAACACTTCGTGAGAGGTTTGAGAAAAGTTTAGTGAAAACAGAGGGGAAAACTGTCTCTGTTTCTTCACACAGGAAAAGGACCTCTGAATATAAATCCCTCATGCTATAATTGTGTAACGTTTTTGCCAATATGGGAAAGGGGAGTGAAGCTTACGCAGATGGGTTTCTTCATGTTGGCAAGTTCGTTTGCTTTTGCAATTTGGAGAATGCAAACACAGTAAGCAAGCTTGCATATTAAGGTAAAGGTTAAAGCAACAGGCGGCTGTTGTCATCAAAAGAGTTGAGACCACAAATACAAAAAATTCATTTTAAAACATGTAATTACAACAGGCAAATGGCGTTCCCAACATTTTCCAAACTTAAAGATGCAAAGCAGCCTATGAATTTTTAATCTTTATGCTCACAATGCTCACAAAATGCGCACAAATTGTCGTTTTGGCTTTGCAAGCCTCTGTTATGAAAGCTGCTTATTTTAAAAGCGCTCTCCTCCCCCTTCCCTGATGGCAATCAATGCCAAACATTGTTTAGCCAAAAGCGGAAAATAATATTTTAGTTCTGACTTTTAACACGGAGATGAAATATTATGAAACCACAAGATTCAAAACCCCCCCATAGTTCAGCACAAACACAAGAGAGTTCAGCACCACCGCAAGAGAATGAGAGTGCAAATGCATCCTTAGAAAATCTTGCTACAAATTTAGAGCAACTCAGCATCGAAAAAGAAAAAAAGATCCCCTTTAGTCATGAACAATTAAAAGATATTATTGCCGATCTAGAGCGTGATATTGCTAATGGGAAATGGTTCGAAGGCTCTCATTATTATGCAGATACAGATCTTAAAATGATGCCTGCTCTGATAGACCAAGCAAATCATAAACATCAAGGATTAAATCTTAAATTTATTACAACATCTGAAGACCTTGTCTCCTCCATAAAAGAAGCTGTCGAGAGCGGAATTCAATCTTCCAGATATATAGTGAACACAACGGATAGGGGAATCCATTCTGCAGTTCTTGATCATAGAACGATTGAGGGTAAAACATCTTTGATCCTTTTCGAACCTGCAACCTTCACTGATGAGGCCCCTCTATTGCTAGGAGTAAGAATATACCTAACCATTCAAGAAAAATTGCCTGAATGTTCTTTTTCCAAGGTAGAGATGGATATTCAACGAAGCCCCTCTGAATGCAGCATAATAAGTTTAGCGCTTGCCAAAAAGCTTCATACCGAAGCTGATAAATTGACAAGGCTGCATGGGGATAATATTGCTAGTGTGTTATGTAAAACAAATCTTACTTTACCTTCTGATAAGTTGGACCCATATCTTCCACCGTCTTTTCACAAACACACGCAAGGGAGAAGACGTCTCCAGAAATATAGTGAAACAAATCCAGAAGCTGAAAATACAAAAGTGAACAAAAAAGGCGAAACGTTGCGTGAGAGGTTTGAGAAGAACTTAGTGACAATAGAGGGGAAGACTGTCTCTGTTTCATTACACAAGAAAAGGGTCACTGAATATAAATCCGTCCTTAAATTATGAGGTCATTTTTTAACGTTTTTGCCAATATAACAACACATTGATGGATAAGGATAATTTGTTTGTTTTGCCTGTTGAATGAGGGCCCAAAATATCGTACGATTCTCCTATTGCAAACCTGTTTATGTCAAATCCATCGAAATCATCCGCTTGCACATTACAAGCAGGATGGACCCATGTGGATAAAAACACGAGAAAAAAGGCGTAAAAATACCTCTCATAAACGCTCTCAAATACAAGAGCTGTCGCAACATATGGAGGGGAATTAAGCTTATGCATCAGGTTAGGTGCGTTAAATTTGTTTGCTTTTTCGATTTGGAGAATGCAAACAATGTAAACAAACCTGCATATTAAAGTAAAACGGGGCTATTCTTTCAAAAACAGCACATCTTAAAGCCGTATGAAAAGCCGCAAGGTTCTTTTGACAACATTTGACAACAATAGACAGAACATCTCTCCTGAGAGACACAAAACTTGCATGTTTTTTGCAAGCAGCATATGCTTTAAAACTGCTCTCGTAAAATTTCTTGAGAAGCCTTTCCACCCCACGCGCCAACCACACCCATAACCCGCCTTAGAAACACCATCACCTACCAACTTTGTTGTTTCATCAAAGCTTCACTTCGCTTTTGTCCTTAAACAATGAGCAAGCAATTCATTTTTAATCTGTCAGTCAGTTTCATATTTAATTTCACATAAAGTAAGGCTTTTTTTATGAAGAAATTTATGCGAAAATATTACAAAAAGGGTTTGCCCTGATGAAACAATGGGAAAACTTGTTAAACAATGGGAAGACTTGCATTGAAGTGCCTATAAAGACGCCATCGATGTGCGAATAATTGGTTATGAACATATAAATGTTGCTCTGGCCAGTGTTGCTGGAAAACCTTTTGTTCACAAAGGGATGACACTCACCAAAAAGCAAGCAGAAAAACTCCTTTGTCAAGATTTAAGAAAGTTTAAAACAGCTGTGGAACAAGCAATTCAAGTTTTTTTTAAGCCCTTGGCAGTTCGCGGCATTCGTGTCTTTTTGTTATAAGGAAGGCAGAAAAGCTTTTTGCAACTCTCCATTGTTAAAAAAACTAAATAAAGGCAATTATAAAGCGGCGCCAACCGAATTACAAAAATGAACCAAAGCGTGCAGCAAACGTCTTCAAGGTTTCATATGACCGACATGCAGCAGAAGCATGCAACAGAAGCAGGATTATGGATGAAGGGAGAGCTTCTATTTCTTCTCATGACCAAACAATAGAAACGCAAGCACCAACAGTTTTTTTCAAAGCAGAAGCACTTGCGCCAATGATAGGGTCTTTTTCAGGACTTTGAGGCTTTTTGTCGAGCAATGGGGGGGCAACTCCAATAGGCATTAGCAGCGAATATGGTTTGAACCGCATGTACGGATATTTTTTGTTATGAAACAGTTAAAGGAGCAGCACTTATGATTTTGTCGATTAAAAAAAATCTCATGATGATCGGGATGGCTTTAGCCGCATTTTTTATTGCATTAGCAAGAGCTTTTACTCTTGGAAAAAAAGCCGAACGGCAAAAGCAAACAGAAAAGGCTCTAAAGTCAGCAACAACACGGCTTGAGGTGGAAAATGAAATTAACAAAAAAAGTGATACTGATGTGCGTGCTGATCTCTCTCGCTGGGTGCGTGACAAATGAGTATTCTTCCTGTGTTGGTTGGTCGCCAATTTATTTAAGTCGGCAAGATCTTAATGTCATCAGTCCACACTTAGCAAGAGAGATCTTAAAACATAATAAACAGGGCGAACGCCTCTGTAGGTGGAAACATGGCTAAAAAAAACGGAACTTAGATAAACAGAAAAAATGCTGCAAGAAATAATCATGCGCTACGAAAGCATAAAAGTAATATTTTGCTTTAAAGCAACATCTCGCAACGCTCCCAAGCCCACCCAAGGCAGCAGCACCCCGTGAAGGGTATAAGGAAAAGCCATGATGTTGCCAATTCACCCACTTGCTTTCTCGCAATGATTGCTTTCTGTAACCGGTTGTAGTCTCCTTGCTGTGCCTCGCTCTCTCCTCACTTTTTCAGTCACCCCCCACCTTGCAAGACAATCGCGCACACTGGATAAACACGCACGCTTGATTAAAAGAGTCATAAAACAACAAAATGGACATGATCATAAAAACGCCCAATATCATCCAGAAGAGAAAAGAAAACCCAGCGAAAAGAACAATGAATGTTACAAAACGACTGGTTATATTTCTCTATCGCGTTTGTAACGGATTGCGCCCATATACCCCTATGAAGCATCTTTTTTCGTTGAGAAATTGCTTCTTTTAAGCGCTGCATGATTTTTTAATGCCCCCATCACCATGATACGGAGCGCAAAAAGCAATGGTGAGAAGAACAGCGCCTACACCAAGCCCCTCCCCCCATGTGAACAACTAAAGATTGTCGATACCAACAACTAAAAGCTTATAAGAAAAGCTATCCTCCCCGCATTGAGCAAGAAAGACTTAAGAAAAGGAGAATTGGAGAAAGCACAATGACAAAAGAAACAGAGAATATTCTTTTATCCTTTTACCCAAGCTCTTTTGATAAAAATTATGCTTGCAATACACGAAGAAAAGAGATGAAGAAGCAAATTTGATTGCTATCCTTTATCACGTATCAAACGCTCAATTTTGCTGCTTTTTCTTGCTATTTTTCCTCTAACGACTGCTCCAGCACTGCATCACGCTCTTTCATCACCCTTTTCAATTCCCGTGTCGCTCGACAATACAAACGCGCACGCTTGATAAAAAAGTAATAAAGCAGCAAAATGGGCATAACCATTAAAGTGCTAAAAATCATCGAAGAGAGAACACGCAGGGCACTTAATGCTATAAAACTACTGGTCATTGTTTCCCCCTGTGGCATTCTGTAGACTGAACTGCTTCATCCTGTTTTGCAATTGCTTCTTCCAATTGCTGAATAGTTTTTTTCAATTTACCCGTTAAGATTGTGACAAGCCCCCAAATCAATGGCGTAAATATAACAGCTCCCCAAATTATGCACACCAGCAGCAGCGTGATAAAATCGCTCACATCGCTTCTCCATCCCAACTGGATTGCCATAGAGACAGCAGCCTGAAAAATCACGAAGGCGACAGTGATAAAAAATATCACCTTATATTCTTTAGGCCAAAGAATCATCGCTTTTTTGAAAGAAAGAAGACGCCTTCTTGTCTCCAGTGCAGCATTGTGCCCTTTCATCTCGCTTTCATCACGGCTTAATTGGCACGCCGCGCGCGCTTGCAATTCCTCAGCTATGCTGAAAGACAATCGCACACGCTTGATAAAAAAATAAGGAAGCCCGAAGACGATCATAAAAGCTAAAATAACCATTATGATGAATCCTAAAAACCCTAAAGAAGCTAAAAAGAGTATTAAATTTCCCACCTTTTTCCCCTATCGTCATGCCAAGATCAACAATTGTGTGTCCTGATCAGTTTGGTTGCTACTTAGTTACATTCCAGTTTTTGAATCATTTTTTTTAACCTATAATTGAGTAGAGTGTAGAGCACCAAAACAATAGGCAGAAAAAAAGCAACACATACCCAAAACATCACCACCAGTACATAAAGAGAGAATAAGAAAGACTTACCCACCCCCGCACCACTCATCAACTGTGGAAGCACAGATATTGCATAGATATTTCCTACAACACTTAAAACAAAAATGGGAAGAGAGCTCCAGAATATTCTTTTATAATCTTTGCTTGAAAGAGCAAGAGATTGTTTAAACGAAAAGGCGCTTACCCCTGTGTCAAGCGTTAAACTCTGCCCCTTCATTTCTCTCTGTTGAGGGCACAATTGCTGCTTGGCGATTTTTTTCAGCTTCCTACCCATGCGAAACAACAATGCCGCACGCTTTATAAAAGAGTAATAAATTGCATCCACTGCCATAATGGTAAAAAAGCAAATCATGACCAAAGTGAGAAACATAACCACCATGGTCAATACTGCGGTTAATGTTATCAAAATGTTCATTTTCTTCCCCCTCTTCCATTGTGTGGAGTGCTCGATTTATCGCGCTCTACAGGTAATTTTTCCAGCTGCTGAATCATTTCGTTCAATTCACGCCTCAGTATCCTGTAGAGAATAAAAATGAGTGGAAAGAGGAAAGCAAAATATCCAATAATCGTATTCGGTAACATGAATACAAAGGCCCAAACGCCATTCCACCCAGCAGCACGCCACAAGGCTTCCATGTCCGCTGTTTCAATCTGAGCCTGTTGCCAAGACAGCGTTTTAAAATATTCTATTAATGACCCTTGAGAATATTTTTGAGCCATTGCTATCAACTGTTCGGCAGATATTACGTGAAACCATTCCAAAGGATTCATATAACTAACAACACATAGGACCACCAACGCTATGACAGAAATGCAGAATATTTTTATAGAATCTCTCAGCGAAAAATTCATTGCCTCCTTGAACGAAAGCACTTGAGAGTCTGTATCAAGTGCTGCTTGTGAGACAATATCTCCCTGCACTGAATCAGATTCGCACTGTAGCTGTAATTTGTCTGGTTGTGATTTGTCTGTTACCATACGGACATTTCCCCCGTTTTTTCAATCTTTAGAGCTCTACTCACTCTTACAGCACTGCCCACTTGTGCAGCATTGCCGATCCAGTAAAGCAGCTAGATAAAGCACACTCAGCGATTTCCCCACACTGTATGAAACAAACACACCACACTGTACCAACACAGCTTAAGAAAAAGCCTACACACCCACATAAACCCGTCGCTGTATTGTAAAATCAAACACCAAAACGAAAACAACAGCCAAGCTTTTTGCGCCTTTGATGAACCAACACACACGACACACATGCGAAAGCATTTGAGAGCTTTATGCATTAAGAGAGTCTCATGTAACAGCCTCAATAAAAGTTTTCAATCCCTTATTTTTAAAAAAGCTCTGAGGATTTACAGCATAAGTCACAACACCATTCATTTCGCTTTACGTGGATTTGATCTGCCAACAGTTTTGTCAGGCATTTACGGCTGTGGAGCGTTACGATACCATACAAATAAAAAAGATGGCACATAAACAAAATCTGTTCTTACGATAAGAAAAGAGTATAAAACAAGAGGATTAAGAGAAGAGAGCAAAAAAGCCTTTTGCTCTGTTTAGCTTTGAAAGCATTGGCATATTTACGAGAACTTTGAAGAATTTTTTGAACAGAACCTCAGTTTTGTGCACCTTATACTCTCAATCATAGGAGTATTAAAACCTAAAGCCACAATTCCCAAAAGAAGAAGCTTTGTCATCCAATCACCAGAAGATACAAGAACGCATGGGGATATACGTCCCTTCCCTACAGCATACCGCCTCGTGGTAAATCTTACCGGTGCTTTCACGTTTCCCTCTCATACCGCCCCTCTCGATAGCCTACAGCACACTCTATAAGTGCAAACAAAGGAAACAAGCACTCCTTACAAGCTTCCCCTCTCACCACCCCCTCCCAAGGACAGCCTCCTAACACCACCATTGATAACGGATGCGCCATGCCACAACTTGCCACCAACACAAGAACGCATGGAGATATACGTCCCTTCCCTACAGCATACCGCCTCGTGGTAAATCTTACCGGTGCTTTCACGTTTCCCTCTCATACCGCCCCTCTCGATAGCCTACAGCACACTCTATAAGCCCAAACAAAGGAAACAAGCACTCCTTACAAGCTTCCCCTCTCACCACCCCCTCCCAAGGACAGCCTCCTAACACCACCATTGCATTTATCGATACTGCATATTTCTTGCAAGGGACGCAAGGGACGCAAGGGACGCAAGGGACGCAAGGGACGCAAGGGACGCAAGGGACGCAAGGGACGCAAGGGACGCAAGGGACGCAAGGGACGCAAGGGACGCAAGGGACGCAAGGGACGCAAGGGACGTGATACGTGCCTTATGTTAAAGTCAAGGGAAAACTCTCATCATGGAGTTCTCGCGTTTAAAATAAAATGAACATCTTCAACAAAACGGCGGGGAGAATTTTCAGTCTTCCCATGCCTCTAATACTTAATCTTCAATAAACCACATATTCTTCATCAATCCCTGCTGCTTATTGATAGAATATGACTTCTTAGGAACATTTCTGTCCTTTTTTACAAATGAGAAGTTACCACGGCGCCATCTTTTATTTTAAATCTTACCTAAAAGTGCCCAAAATGAAGAATGTTGCATAATTTTTCATAAAATGGCTTAACAGGACGCAAAAAATGAAAGAAAAGCTAGAGAGAAACGGCTAAAAGAGACTTTGATAAGAAGTCTTGATTATTCCTTTTGCATCATGACAACATGTTGATTTATAAGGGTAACTTATCGTTTTGCAACTTGAAAAAGAGACCCCGAATACCGTAAAATTTTTTCATTCCAAACCTGTACCTGTATATGTTGAATCAATCGAAACCATCTCCCCTTGCACATCACACGTAGGATGACGCGTGAATAAAAACTGTACAAGACAAGAAGCAAAAATGCCTCTCATCAACGCCCTGCGATACAATGCAATACAAGAGGAGTCGCCAATATTGAAAGCTAGCTAAAGAGTATCATGGTGCCAGCTTGCACCTTCACACTTGCACCTTCACAAGCGTAAAGGTGGTGGTGCCTAAGGGATTGACCATTATACCATCACAACTTGATCTGATACGACACTTCCAGCATCATAAGCTGATGACACCCTGCATGTTGGAGTTTTTATTCTAACCTGTATTTTTGCACATGGGATACGTTTTTACCTTCTTGCATGGTTCCCATTCAGCGTTTTTGGCATACAACCCCTCATAAAAAGCCCCTTATAATAGGTGTGAGGAAATCTGAGGTGGTTTTTTAGTATCTACTGAACTTTAATATCTACTGAAAATGAAGGGAAAACCTATATAAAATGGTGCGGGTGGTCGGACTCGAACCGACACTCCTCTCGGAACCAGATTTTGAGTCTGGCGCGTCTACCAGTTCCACCACACCCGCACACTGTCATAAAGGACAAAGTCATAAAGGACAAAGTCACTGATTATCTCTTTGCACTATAGGAAGAAGAACAGATTCGTCAACACTAGACTTCTCGTTTTTTAAGAATTCTTAATGTTTTTTGCCCATCTGGTTTAGAGGGTGTTTTTCCCCATGGGCTTTAACAGGTTTTATGGGATACAATTTGTAAAGTCTTTACCTCTTAAAGTTATGAAAGACTTCATGATATTAAACAAATTAAAGCTTTGGACGATTTCTTTAGCGAATCGACGCACAGCACCACACTGGCTGGGGTTCATAGCTTTTATTGAAAGTTCTGTTTTTCCAATTCCGGCAGATGTTTTGTATATTCCAATGGCCCTTGTCCATCCCAAGCGGGCTTATCGCTATGCTTTTATTGCGACTGTATGTTCTGTTTTAGGGGGCATTATGGGCTGGTTTATTGGGCATTTTGCCTATGACAATATCGCTAAACCGATTTTAGAGTTTTATGGTAAAGTTGAAAGTTTTCAAGCCCTACAACACGGTGCTACACTGCAATTTCTGGTGATTTTACTGATTACCTCAGGATTTTTTCACCTTCCACCGATCAAGATTGTAACGATTTTGGCAGGCGTTATGAATATACATGTTGGAGTTTTTATTCTAACCTGTATTTTTGCACGTGGAGCACGTTTTTACCTTCTCGCATGGCTCATTCAGCGTTTTGGGCATAAAGCCATGAATTTTCTTGCCCGCCATTTGAAATGGATTGTCCTGATTGGTTGTGTTACTCTCTTACTGGTCTATGGCATTTTCATAGCTTTGGTGAAAAAGCACCTTTTATTTTAAGGAACATGCACAATGACATGCGTTTTGTTTTCTAAGCCTATTTTGAATAAGCATCTTTATCTTGAAGCCAGCAGAAAAGAGCAAAGTTTATGGGCTTTTTTTCTCGCTTTTTGCCTAACCGCCACGATAGGTCTCGCACTTGGTTTTGAACATATTGGTGGGTACCTTCCTTGTGATTTATGCCTCATTGAGCGTTTTCCATATTATGGTGCGATACCATTTTTAATTTTAGCGGGTTTTGGAGCATGGTTTTCCCGCATGTCTTTGTGGATACAACTTTTATTTTTGTGTGTTTTTGTCTTAATGTCGATCAGCTTTGTCTTAGCGATATATCATGCGGGTATCGAATATGGCTTTTGGCCTGCCCCTCTCAGTTGTGGTTCAAATGCAGCAAGGATGGTAACAGACGTCAACCAGCTGCTTAACCGATTAAACAACATCCATCCTCCTTCCTGTTCTGAAGCTTCCACGCGCTTTCTTTTTCTCTCATTTGCCGGTTGGAATGTCGTTGCTAGCCTCTTTTATATGCTTGCCAGCCTTTATATTGCTTCAAAAGGGCTTCTTTCATATCGCCAAAAATGATCACAGCAAAACAAAAGCAAAACCACATGCCACCACCCCTCCCCAAACATGCCAAGCATGCATGTTCCCCTTCTCATTCCAATACCAGCACAAACCTCTCACAGCGCTCCCCGACAAGCACACACGCCCCCTCTCGAGCACGCTCCCTTTGCTGTAATCTCTCAATACATTCCTCCACACAATTCCCTTGGCATAATTTTCTGAGCATAATTCATTGAGTCCACTCTCTTTCCTTTCTCCGTACCTACAATCAATTTTTTTACATGTGATTTTCATTCATTGTTTTTTTTCCCTAGTTTTTTGCTATTTTTTTTACTTTTCTTTTTGACTGAATCCTTTCTGGTTTCACCACCATCTTTTTGCAATTTTTAAATTTTGCATTGACTTTCGTTTTTTTCATCTTATATCTTAGAACTATTCTAAAGTGCAAAGGAACAGAAAATGTTCAAATCTCTTTTTTCATTTGTACAACGCAAAGCTCTGTCCTTTCGTTCAGCACAAAAGATGATGATACGGATGCTCAAAACAAAAGAGCAGCATGCGGCACTCTATTTAAAATACGCAAAAGCTTTAGAGCCTTATTCCTCCAAGCAGGCAGCAATTTTCACAGCAATGGGCATCCAAGAGCTTGAAAATTATAAGCAGCTTGCTTGCCTTTCTTGTCAGAGTCAAAGAACTGCAAGCGCATTGTGTCACCGGACTGCTGTTGCCACAAGCAAGCACCACCATGCCCCTTCTCGAAAAACAACGGCAACCAATAAAGCGACGAAAAAACCATCGAAAACACAAAGACAAACACTTTTAACGTGGATTCAACCTGGTCTTGCAGGATTAATGGATGGCTCTGTTTCCACTCTTGCACCCATTTTTGCAGCAGCTTTTGCAACGGGTGATACATATCAAACCTTTTTGATAGGTTTGTCTGCTTCGATTGGTGCGGGTCTTTCGATGGGTTTTACAGAAGCAGCCCATGACGACGGCAAGTTATCGGGCCGTGGTTCTCCACTCAAAAGAGGGATTGCCAGCGGTGTTATGACAACATTGGGTGGATTAGGTCACACTCTTCCTTATTTGATCAACTCTTTTTACCTCGCGACAGTTATTGCTTTTATCATTGTCTTTTTCGAACTCTGGGCCATTGTCTGGATTCAAAATAAATTCATGTCGACACCCTTTTGGCGGGCATCATTACAGGTTATCATTGGAGGAGCCTTGGTTTTTGCTACCGGTATTTTAATCGGCAATATATGAAGAATATAAAGAGATCTGCAAATGCAACAGATACTCTTTAAAACAAAGCATGAGAAAGGATCTCCCTCTCGAGAGACTTTTCTCGGCTTGTTTTGAAAAAAATCTTTTGTTAGAGTTGTGTTTGCTTTTTATATTTTGGAGATGCTTTGACCATGCCTTATACGCACTTGAACAGCCAAAAGAATTCCCTTCAATCGGATGTCTCTCTTCACCATTCACAAAAAGCGACCTTATCAGTCCAACGCCTTGAGCATGGACAAGGTTTAGAGCTTCCTCACTATGCTACAGCGGGCTCTGCAGGTCTTGATTTACGGGCAGCCCTTGCAGAAGAAGAAACTGTTGTGCTTGCTCCTGGTCAGCGCGCTCTTATTCCAACGGGCCTTGTGTTTCACCTTTTGCAGGGGTTTGAAGCACAAATCCGTCCACGCTCTGGTTTAGCCTTAAAGCACGGCATTACATGCCTCAACACTCCTGGAACAATTGACAGCGATTACCGCGGTGAAGTGAAAGTTCTTCTCATCAACTTAGGGCAAGAAAACTTTTCTATTCAACGTGGCATGCGTATTGCACAAACCGTAATTGCACCGGTTACTCAGGTAAATGTTTGCGAAATTGAACCAGATCAACAAGACAACAGCCAAACATCAAACGGCGCACAACATCGTGGCACCGGTGGCTTTGGTTCAACAGGACATGATTAAACAGAAATGAACGGTAACTTCCTGTTTATTATTGTTATTACTGAACAATGGATACAAAACATTGATTTATAATGATAATTTATCATTCTGAAATTTGAATTAGCCCCTCCTGAATATTGTAAGATTCTCTTATTTCCAACCCTCTTATATTGAATCAATCACAACCATTTCCTTGCGCATCACAAGGAGGATGAGCGTGTGAATAAAAAACCTGTTTAAGAAAGGAGTAAATATGCCCCTTATGAACGCTCTCCAATGCAAGGGTTAACACAATATTGAGAGCTGTTAAACAGTATGATGGCACTCGCTTGCACCTTCATGCCAGGCTTGCACTTTCATGCATTTAAAGATAGTTGTGCACAATGGAAACAGTCCTCTCTATGGCAGAATAAAAGCCTCGCTTGCAGAGCTATTCACCGCCGTCGTTTATTGCACTCTCCACCGCATACGCTTGTGCATCATTGACGACACCGGCTGCACTATCTCTTGGAGTGTTCGCTCCAGCATCACTTGTCGTGCGTACTTCGCCATTATGCGTACCATCGCTTGCAGCAACATTGGAAGATTTTTGCATCCCCACAAGACCGATTTTGCTATATCCAGCAGTACGTACTTGATTGAGCAAATCCACGACAGCACCATAGTCGATTTCGCTATCGGCTTTGATCAAAATCTTTGTTTCTAGATTTCGGTTTGTTTCTTTAAACAAAGCTTCAACAAACTCTTCTTGTCTGACAAGATTATTGCCAACATAAAGAGAGCTGTCTTTTTGCAAAGTCACATAAAGCGGTTCCTCAGGCTGCACAACAGAAGATGCTTGGTTTACGGAAGGCAACTGAACAGGAATAACAGAGGTTGCCAAAGGCGCAGCTACCATAAAAACAATGAGCAACACGAGAACAACATCAATGAAAGGTGTTACATTGATCTCATTGTGCAACCCACCTTCCTCTGACTCCCAATCATCATTAAAGTTTGCTTTCATTGTTTATGACTTTTTTTTCTGTCTATGTCTATCGAGTTCACGGCTCAAGATCCTTTCAATGGCAGCAGCGATATCACCTAAATCATTGCGATAACTGCTCAGAGCACGCATAAGGCTATTATAGATAACAACAGCGGGGATAGCTACAAAAAGCCCAATAGCCGTTGCAAGCAAGGCTTCAGCAATTCCAGGAGCAACCACATCAAGCCGTGTTGTTTGCGATTGGGCAATTCCGATAAAAGAATTCATGATTCCCCAAACGGTTGCAAAGAGACCAACAAAGGGAGCAATTGCGCCAATGGTTGCAAGAACAGCGCTCCCACATGCCACACGGCGCGTAGCAGCCAGCAAACAACGAGATAAAAGCGAATGCACCCGCTCTTTCACGCCTTCATTAACATCACGAGCGATCTCTCCATATCGCGCGATCTCCTCATAAGGGAGCACATCTTCAGAAAAAGCGGACTGACCTTGTCTTTCACTCCCTTGTTTTTCACTGGATCTTTCTGTTGCAATAAAGTTGACCTGCTGTGTAGAAAGATAAACCTCTTTAAGAGTTTCTTTTAAAAAGACCACCCCAGGCCCTTTGCTGTCTTTCAAGTGAGCAGCCAAACGCGCAAGAGTCTGAGCATTCACAGCCAATTCCAGTTCACGCCGCGCTCTTCGTTTTGCCAAAGTAATTTCAACGATTTTTACAAAAGCAATTGTCCAAGACGCAAGAGAAGCCAACAACAAAATAACGATAACGGCCTTTACGACCCAATCAGCCGCCATAAACATTGAAAAAGGGGAAAGATCATGCGCAGCCAATACGGCAGACGCGTTGTCTAAGGGTACTGTCTCAGATTCCATTTCTGTCTCACATTATTGTGGTTTTATATTATTTTTTTGATCTTACAGCTGTGTCATCATTAGGGCAGCACCACTTGCCCGCAATACCTCTTCCTTCTTTATGTCACTGGCGCTTAGTCTAAGAAACAAAACTTGATAAATCAAGTATAGTTTTATTTCAGGAAACCTCTCTTTCAAGGGGGATTGTGCAAGAAATTTTTCCTATACACAATTAAAATAAGCTTACAATAAGCTTGTAAAATAAGCTTGCCCAACTTCATGGCTTCAACGAGCAAGATGCGTTTCCCGCACAAGACTGATCTTACAAACAAAATTGATTTCACAGGCAAGATTGATTTCACAGGCAAGATTGATTTTATCAAAAACACTTCTAGATTGAATAAAGAGAAGAATAAATTGCCAAAAGAGGTGGAACTAAAAAAATTATTTGACGTTACCAAGCAGTAAAAATTTTTTACTCCATACAAATAATCACAATGAACACGAAAAAATAAAGTACAATGCGTTAAGAGAGGGAAGTGCATTATGACAAGCAATAAAAAAACAGAAAATAATAAGACAGCAGCAGAGAAAGACCTACAAACCCAATTAGAGAAATTACGCAGTGAAATTTCAGGAATAACCTCAACATTGTCGCATCTTGGTGCAAACAAATTAAACACCGCCAAAGATAAAGCGGAAAAACTCTATAGCTCAGCAATGGAAAGTGGCGAAGAGATTATGTCTCAAGCGAAAGACAAAATAAGTGATCTTGAACAAGCCATGAATCAATGCGTTCGCAAAAACCCTGGCAAAAGCGTTTTATTTGCGGCCGGTGTTGGCTTTATTCTCGCTCAAATATTGCGTCGTTAATTGCCATGCATAGGTTTATCGCCCCTCTTTTAAATCATCTTTTTGATGGAGAACTCAAAAGTAGCGTCAAGCAAATGCGCCTTCAAGCAATTTTCTGTGGGATTATTGGAATTTCACTGTTCATATCGCTGATATTTTTATGTATCATGGGTTTTATTGCATTATGTTGGGTCATGAAGCCTCTTGCAGCAGCCAGTACAATGTTTTTCATCTGGTTTTTTATTGCGGGGCTGGGTTTTTTCGCCAGCAAAGTTTTAAAAGCGACGCGCCGTTACAATCAACAGAAGAAGTTGGAAGAACAGCGTCATAAACTTATGACAGATGCAACACTATCAAGCATTTCACTGCTCAGCAAACATCTGCCTTTTGCTAAATTGGGCGTTCCAGTTCTTGGATTTGTGACGTATTTTTTGTGGAAAAAGGATAAAAAAAACCACTCTTGAGCATATTATGAGGTATGTACTCACCATTCCATCCCCCCTAAAAGTGCTTTCTCTTGTATAAAGAGAAGGCACTTCTTTTGTTTTGCATACACCGCCACCAACGGAATGTTGCGGAAATATTAATCCTCAAGACCGAAGACAAACAATAAGACACAATCGCTTTCACCACCCTATGCGTGATAAAAAGCTTTCACCCTTCATTGTATGGAGAATAAAATAATGAGAATATTCACATGAGAAGACATGATCCAATGATGCTTTATCGCAGAAAAATTGACCATTCCTCATAGGACGACTTCTCTCTGACGTTTTTCTCATCTCTGACTCTTTGTTCAGAGGGGGGGGGAGCAATAACCATGAGCAACCGCCAAGCTCTAGAAGAGCGTGCCATAAGATAAGCAATCACGCACCCTTATTTGAGTTTGCAATAAAGCATCACGCTTTCTCAACAAAATCCTTTACTTTTGCAAGGGCATCATGGTGCGTGATAACATCCACCAACTCTGCCACGATCATATCAAGAGCTTGTCGATCATCGCCTTCAGCCATCACGCGGATGACTGGCTCGGTTCCAGAAGCACGGATGACCAGCCGTGCTTTTTTCCCCAAATGCTGTATTGCTTGTTCTATTGCCGTTTTGACCGAATCTTTTTCGAGCACATTTTTGTTTTTAACCGTGATGTTTTTTAAAATTTGCGGCACAGGTTCAAAGCGCTTACACAACTCACTCATAGAGGTTTGACTTTGTTGCATACAGGCTAAAATTTGCAAGGCAGCCACCAACCCATCGCCGGTTGTGCCAAAATCACTAAGCACAATATGCCCAGAAGCCTCTCCGCCAACATTATATCCCTTCTGACGCATTGCCTCGACAACATAGCGATCCCCCACATTTGTGCGTAAAAGATCTAATCCTTTACTGTTTAAGAAGCGCTCAAGCCCAAGATTTGACATAATGGTTGTGACAACACCGTTAAGCTGCAACCGTCCTGTTTTATGCCAATGTTCAGCAATGACAGCAATCAACTGATCCCCATCCACGGTTTGCGCTTTTTCATCAACAATGAGAACGCGGTCTCCATCACCGTCGAGCGCAATCCCCACATCAGCACGCACTTCATGAACTTTTTGTTTTAAAGAGGTCAAATCGGTTGATCCACATTTGTGATTAATATTGGTACCATTTGGCGCATCATGAATGGCAAAGACCTCAGCTCCCAATTCCCACAAAGCACGCGGTGCAGCCTTATAAGCAGCACCATTGGCGCAATCTACAACGATACGCAAAGCATCCAAGCGAACATCACGGGGCAAAGTTCGTTTAGCATATTCGATATAACGGTAAATATCACCCTCGACCCGTTTTGCGTAACCAATTTCAGCGCAACTGGCTAAGGATTTTGAAAGATCTGTATCGATCAACTGTTCAATTTTTGTTTCTATGTCATCTGAAAGCTTAAAACCATCAGGTCCAAAGAGTTTAAGTCCATTATCATAGAAGGGATTATGAGAAGCAGAAATCATCACTCCAAGATCAGCGCGCAATGAACGGCAGAGCATAGCAACGGCGGGCGTTGGCACAGGCCCCAACAAAAAAGCTTCCATTCCAGCAGCAGTAAATCCTGAAACCAGGGCATTTTCCAACATATAACCAGATAAACGCGTATCTTTTCCAATCACCACACGACGCGACTGATGTTGTGACCGAAACAAAATCCCCACCGCCATGCCTACTTTCATGGCAAAATCTGGTGTCATGGGAAAAACATTGGCTTTACCCCGAATTCCATCTGTACCAAAATATTTTTGTGCCATCCCTATTTCCTTGTATACACACTTCTTCTCTTGCACTCTTGACAGAGTACCCCGCCTCATACAAAGAGATCCCCCAATATGGTAAAATTATTTATAATCCACTCATTCTTTCAGGCACTCATTCTTTCAAACAATCAAGACGTGCGCCATGCACTACTCCAAAATAAATCTCTGCTTCACTAAAAACCACGCTCCACTCCAACAGATACGCTTTCATAACCTACACACTGAATCAACTTCTTCTCTGCAGCGTTTTAACCACATGGCATCTCTATAAACGCAACTCACAGCCCCCCCTATCCTGCAAAAATGCGCTTTTAAGACACTTCCCCCAACACCGCATCAACACCATTTCTCTCATACCATAGAATCGCAAAGCAGTGTCCGAGCTGTCCTCACAGACCCTTTCAAATGCTGTTTTTAAAATCGCAAGCTTACTTGCACTTCCCCTTAAAGAATTGACTGGGAGTCTTTAAAGATACAGGGACTTAAAGACATGAACACTCAAGCATCTTTAGAAGGTTCCTGTTTGGCTTTACGTGCTTTAGCATTTAACTCTTTTTCAGCATTTGCTTTGCTTCCAGAAAGATTTGCTGCTCCATCAGATTTTTTTGTGCTTTGTGTTTTTTTCTCACCCTCCTGAGATTTTGTCTCTTTAAACGCAGCATCATTGGGATCGGCATCACTGGATTTTGTTTTTCCTTTTCCAGCTTTCAGCCCTTCCTTTTCTCCCTCTGCTTTACGAGCATTTGTTTTCTCTGCCGTTGTTTTACCGGCCTCACCCTTACCAGCGTTTGTTTTAGGCACAGATGAAGTACGCACAGAAGCATTTTCATCTTTCTGTGTTCGTGAAGGAGGCTTTCCTGCAATAACCTCGTTAATTTCAGCACCGGTTAAAGTCTCATATTCCAACAAACCTTGCGCCAGAGCGAACCATTCTTGTTTTTTTGTTTTCAGAATTGTTGTAGCATTTTTATAAGCATCATCAATGAGCTTACGCACTTCCATATCGATCATGCGCGCTGTTTCTTCAGAGACATTTTGTGTTCGTGCAACGGAATGCCCTAAAAAGACTTCATCTTGGTTATCACCATAAGCGACATTGCCAAGGAGATCAGAAAAGCCCCATCGTGTAATCATCGCCCGTGCTAATTTTGTTGCCTGTTCGATATCGGATGAAGCACCGGATGTAATATTTTCTTTTCCGAATTTCAATTCTTCGGCCACGCGTCCACCCATCATAATAGCCAGACGAGAAATCATCCAGCGATAGCTCATGGAATAGCGATCACCCTCAGGCAATTGCATAACCATACCCAACGCCCTTCCCCTTGGTACGATTGTAGCTTTATGAACAGGGTCTGCCACAGGCACATTGAGAGCGACAATAGCATGTCCTGCCTCGTGATATGCAGTGAGTTCTTTTTCCTCTTGTGTCATAGCGGTTGAACGACGTTCAGCCCCCATCATCACTTTGTCTTTAGCATCCTCGAACTCTTGCATAGTGACGACTCTTTTATTGCGGCTAGCAGCCATGAGAGCGGCTTCATTAACAAGATTCATCAGATCAGCCCCAGAAAATCCTGGAGTTCCCCTTGCCAAAACTTTCAGATCAACATTAGGAGCTAAAGGCACATTGCGCACATGAACCTTCAAGATTTCTTCACGTCCAGAAACATCGGGGTTTGGCACGACAACTTGGCGATCAAAGCGCCCTGGTCTTAACAAAGCAGGGTCGAGCACATCGGGACGGTTTGTTGCAGCAATAAGAATGATACTTTCATTGGGTTCAAAACCATCCATTTCGACAAGCAACTGGTTTAAGGTTTGCTCGCGTTCATCGTTTCCGCCTCCCAATCCGGCACCCCGATGGCGTCCAACAGCATCGATTTCATCGATAAAGATAATACAGGGTGCATTTTTTTTAGCCTGTTCGAACATATCACGCACGCGGCTTGCACCAACACCGACAAACATTTCGACAAAATCGGACCCTGAGATAGTAAAGAAGGGTACATTAGCCTCACCGGCAACAGAGCGTGCAAGCAAGGTTTTACCCGTTCCGGGAGGACCAACAAGCAAAACGCCACGTGGAATACGTCCACCTAGGCGTTGAAACTTTTGTGGTTCACGTAAAAATTCGACGATTTCCTGGAGATCTTGCTTTGCTTCTTCAACGCCGGCGACATCCTGAAAGGTAACGCGCCCCTGCGCTTCATTGAGCAATTTTGCTTTTGATTTGCCAAATCCCATCGCCCCGCGTGATCCACTTTGCATTTGTCGCATAAAGAAGACCCACGCCCCAACGATAATAATAACAGGCAATAAGGAAAAGAGAAGATTGAGGAAGATACTATTGCCTGAGCTTTCAGGAATAGCCTTAACGTTAACATTTCTGCTTTCCAATTTTTGTATTAAGCTTGGATCCCGTGGTGCATAAGTTGAAATAACTCTGTGCTCAACGGTTTTTCCTGTTAATTTCTGCCCCTGAATGGTCACAGACTTCAACTCATTATTCTCAACTTTCTGCAAGAATTCGGAATAGGAGACCTCTCCACCTCCAGAACGCTGGCTATCTCCATTAAAAAGAGAAAACGATACAATCAAAATCAAGGCAATAACTCCCCAAATGAGGAGAGAGCGATAATTGGAATTCATGTTAAGTCCACTTATAAAATACAGATTTTAAATAGTCACCTCTAACATATAACCTTGTCTGCCCCTTGCCAAGATACGAGAAGATGTTTATTCTCTTTTAGAGCGATTTTTCTTTATCTTTTCACCTCAATATTAAAAAAAGGCTCCACAACATTAACAAACGGAGCATCTTCGCGTGACAAAAGCCAATCGAAGGGAGCCATAATTCGCTTTATAGTAACATTTTGTTGTGAAAAAGCATGATCTGTCAACTCTGGAATATCGTACCCTTTCTCGTTTGAGATCATCAACAGCGATTGGAGAGAAGGGTAATGGGGGCGTTCAAGATCACAACTGCTCTTTTTCAACAGAGATTTCAGCTGTTCCAAACCCGCAGGTCCAACCTTTAGCGCCTCAGATCCATGGTTTGTAATCTGATAGCGTCCATCCCATAAAAAAGTTTTTCCGGGCTCGACAACCGCTTTTTTAAGGTTACGAGATTCGCGCCAAAAAGCAATCCCGCTTCTGTTGGATTCCCCCCTTTGGTGAGTTTCAATAACAGCTCCAGCCAGAGTAAAGCGCCGCTTTTCTGGAGAGTGGAGACACAGTTTTTGGAAAAGAGCGATCAATTTTGGTAAAGGGAGCAAATACGCGCCTCCTCCCATCAACACAGTAAAAAGTCCCACGACGAAAGGAAAGTCTGGATGTTGCTGTAAAAATGGTACAGGCTTTGCAATAAAACAACGCCCATGTTCAACAGTGATATCCAGAGCCAAAATCAAATCGGCAATACTTTGTGCCTTTTGACGGCGTTGAAGCGCTGCTTCATTCACTTGTTTAGCAATATCGGCAAGCTTTTTTGGATAAAGAGATTGACGCACACGCACGCGTTCAAAATTGCGATCTTCATTTGTTGGATCATCAATCCATGTTTTTCCCTTTAAGTGCAAATAAGCCCGCAATGTTTTACGCCTAACGCCAAGGAGTGGACGAATCAAGCGCACTGTTCGACGCAACAACGCTTCACGCGGAATACAAGATAAACCGCGCTCATACACCAGCCCATAGCTTTTTTCGGCAATATTTGCTGCTCTTTCTGTAAACCCAACCCTATCGAATTTAGCTTCAAAGCGTTGTTGTTGCAAAGCGCGCCCAATGTCTCTCGTAGCAGTGTTTATCGTAGAAATGCTATCATGCATATCTTCAAAGGTTTCTTGTTGCAAAACATCGGCATTCTTTTTAAGGCGCTGAGAACGCATCTGATAAGTTTCAACCTGATCATTAAGCGTATGCCCTGTCATAATAAGCGTTGCACCTTGTTTTTGCGCTTCTTTAAAGAGAAGATCATAGCGTGCAATACGAGCACTTGCCGCGATATGCGTCTTTGGCTTTTTGCCTTCCCACTGCACAATGATATGTTTAATGTGATGGGCATGACAAATTTCCGCAACCGTAGCAGCTTCACGCGCTGATTCTCTCCGCAATTGATGATCAACGGTAACGACAATCATTTCTGGAGGAACAGAGAGCGTTTTTAAATGGTCTTTGACCAAAAACAGTAAAGCAAGCGAATCACTACCACCTGAAACCGCAAGGATTAACTTCCGACACGCGATAAAATCTGATGTTTTAAAGAGATTTCCTGCTAGTCTAACGAGCACCGCGAATGCCTCCGCTCCCTTTTAAGAGGTTTACAAAAGACGCACTCCAATGTTTTAGAAAGTTTTGGTGTTTTAGAGGATTTTGGTCTTTTAGCAAAAAGTACACAAGCCTCTTCATTATGACCAAGAGCAACCATACTGATTGCTAACTTCAACAAAATCTCAGAAGTATAGAGCTTTTTTTTGTCTAAATACCATACGTTAAGATAAACTTGTGCTGCTTCATGATAGCGTTTTTGCCCCAACAAAGCTTCAGCCAACCAAAACAAAGCGTCATTGCTTAAAGGGTCTTTTTGATACCGATTTTGAAAAGCACAAAAAGCTTTTTCAGCTTTCACGTAGTTTCCAGAAAGAATAAAATCATAGCCTTTTTTATACAATGTTTTGGGAGAAAAAAGAGGGGTTTTTGAAGAAAGAAGAGAATCATCTTCACTACGCTGCAGTTCGGCAGGATTGCTTTCTTCATGTATTTCCTGCAAACGCCCCTCTTTTTCCTTTAGCAAATTATGTGCTACCTGCAAGCGTTCACCGTTTTTTTGTGAACGGTCATCCATTTCTTCAAAAGGACTTTCCTGGTTATAGCTCTCCATACTCCCAGGGTTTTCCCCATCAGCAAGACTGTTGTGACCCTCTCGTATAAGATACCCCTGCCCCATCCCTTCCTTTGCAATCTTAAAGTTTTCATCCAAAGTGGCATAATCAGCAGGACAAGAATAAACAACAGAGCTTTCTTTATCAAAAAGCCGATGAAATTGTTTTTTGACACTTTCCAAATCGTTATGCTCAAGCACCGTTCGTATCTTATGCAAGAGCTTATCCAAATCATAATCTTTAAAGAGAGGCTCTTGATTTTCAAAAATAAATTCTCGATCTTGCAACATCCCCTGAAAAGAGAAATCCGCATCTAAAACAGCAGAAGCCGCACCCGTAGCGGCAGGCGCCACACCCGTAGCAGCAGGCGCTACATCTTTAGCAGCAGGCGCTGCATCCGTAGCAGCAGGCGCTGCATCCGTAGCAGCAGGCGCTACATCCGTAGCAGCAGGAACCGCATCCGTAGCAGCAGGCGCCACACCCGTAGCAGCAGGCGCTGCATCCGTAGCAGCAGGCGCTGCATCCGTAGCAGCAGGCGCTGCATCCGTAGCAGCAGGCGCTGCATCCGTAGCAGCAGGCGCTGCATCCGTAGCAGCAGGCGCTGCATCCGTAGCAGCAGGCGCTGCATCCGTAGCAGCAGGCGCTACATCCGTAGCAGCAGGCGCTGCATCCGTAGCAGCAGGCGCTGCATCTTTAGCAGCAGGCGCTGCATCCGTAGCAGCAGGAACCGCATCCGTAGCAGCAGGCGCTGCATCCGTAGCAGCAGGAACCGCATCCGTAGCAGCAGGCGCTGCATCCGTAGCAGCAGGCGCTGCATCCGTAGCAGCAGGCGCTGCATCTTTAGCGGCAGGCACTGCATCCGTAGCAGCAGGAACCGCATCCGTAGCAGCAGGCGCTACATCCGTAGCAGCAGGAACCGCATCCGTAGCAGCAGGCGCTGCATCCGTAGCGGCAGGCGCTGCATCTGTAGCGGCAGGAACCGCATCCGTAGCGGCAGGAACCGCATCCGTAGCGGCAGGCGCTGCATCTTTAGCGGCAGGCGCTGCATCCGTAGCAGCAGGCACTGCATCTTTAGCGGCAGGGGCTGCATCTTTAGCAGCAGGCACTGCATCCGTAGCAGCAGGAACCGCATCCGTAGCAGCAGGAATCGCATCCGTAGCAGCAGGAACCGCATCCGTAGCAGCAGGGGCTGAATCATAGGGAGAGTATTGCGAAGCCCTTCGCGGTGCACTTTGAGCAGACAAAGCAAGACATGCTATAAGAACCGACATAAAAAAGACGGTTTTCCAATTTTGCTTTCTATATACCAACATACTTCATTCCCCCAAAAACCAATGCAAAAATTTACACAAACTATTTATACTGGCCATTTATACTGGTGTTTTTAACCACCGTTGTTATTAATCGTAGTCACAGCGCGTCGATTTTGGTTCCAACAGGAAATATCATCACACACAGCTACAGGCCTTTCTTTTCCGTAAGAAATTGTTTGCATCCGTTGCGCAGACACACCAAGAGACACTAAATAGTCGCGTACAGCAACAGCACGACGCTGCCCAAGTGCCAAATTATATTCACGCGTACCACGCTCGTCAGCATGGCCTTCAATCGTAATAAAATAGGAGGGATAACGAAGCAACCATTCTGCTTGACGCATTAAGATACGTTCAGCATCAGGCTCGATTGAAGAAGAATCAAGACTAAAGAAAACACGATCCCCAACGTTAACAGTAAAATCCTGCCCTGAACCTAATGGCGCCTGATTAAAACCCGCACCATTTAAATAAGAGCTATTCATACCGCCACCATGTTTTTTTCCACAACCAACCAAGGACAGTGAGAAAAAAAGGACCATGCCCAAGGGATGAACGATAATATTTTTGATAGAGCGCATATATTGAGTTCTCCTTATTGTAAAAATCAAAACTGAAGGGGCGGATACATTCTTTCAAAACACTTCAAGAATAATCGTTAATCCCTAATGAAGATAAAATTTTCTCGTGTTTTTACCTACCATTATTTTTTAAGCTCCATCAATTTTCTTCACCCACGACCTTTCCCAGCATGAACATGAAATCACGCGTATACTTAACCGGCATCATTTTTGTTTATGCATCATCTTGACGATTTTTTTGAAGTGCGTTTAATTTGGCAAAAACTTTATCAGCATCGAAATTTTTGTTGAGATCTTGTACATCTTCCTCTTCATTGAAGGCGGCATTTTCTGTAACCGATGCGGGGATTAAAGATCTGTCTTCCTCAAAAGAGACAGGGCGATTTTTCGCAGCACGTTGGAGTTCGATATCCAAATCAATTTGCAAACACAAGCCAAGTCCTACAGGATCACGAGGAACCAAATTAGCGCTATTCCAATGGGTTCTGTGACGAATTTGTTCAATTGTTGCTTTTGTTGTTCCAATCAACCGTGCAATCTGAGCATCTTTTAATTCAGGGTGATTGAGCACCAACCATAAGATACCATTTGGACGATCTTGACGCCGCGAAAGAGGGATATAGCGAGCGCCTTTGCGTTTTTTTTCGGGGATGCGAACTCTTGACTCAGAAATTTTCAAGCGCGCGGTTTCATCTGCCTCCACCCGTGCAATTTCACTGCGTGTTAACTGCCCAGAACTAATCGGATCAAGGCCTTTAATACCATAAGCAGCCTCCCCATCGGCAATAGCTTTTACTTCCAACACATGCAATTTACAAAACTCTGCAATCTGTTCAAAAGAAAGCGCCGTGTTATCAACCAGCCAAACAGCTGTAGCTTTGGGCATCAAAAGTTGCGTTGCCATTTTTTATAACATCCTCTCACTTTGCCTTATTTAAAAGGCAGGTTATTGCCCCCTCTGGAGCTCTGGAGATTTCTCCTATCTTGGAGTATTTCCTCCTAATATTGTCAGGCTCTGTTCACCCGCTTTGATAAAGCGAGACATGGAACAAACCACTTTTGCCATGAAATTACATTCTGTTATAGCGTGATTTTTGATTGACGACAAGACACCTGTCTTGTGATGCCCTTCAAGAAAGTCTCTTTACCTTTAAGATGAATTTTCTTATTAAAGGATTTATTCGATCACTTCACCTTATGATGCAACGCATTTGTTGGCACGTTTGTTGCATCAAAAAGGGTATGTGAGCGCCTCTAATTGAGGGGTTATTAAAATAGAAAAGCAAGCCCCAAACTGAAAGGGAAACTATGGCAGGCCATTCACAATTTAAAAATATTATGCACCGTAAAGGGCGTCAAGACGCAATGCGCTCGAAAATATTTTCGAAGCTTGCACGTGAAATTACAGTTGCAGCCAAACAAGGTGCTCCTGATCCAGCCATGAATCCGCGCTTAAGGCTCGCTGTCCAGAATGCTAAGGCACAATCAATGCCGAAAGACAATATTGAACGCGCGATTAAGAAAGCTTCGGGCAATGATGTCGAACATTATGATGAAGTACGCTACGAAGGCTATGGTCCAGGAGGTGTAGCAGTTATTGTCGAAGCTTTAACCGATAACCGCAACCGCACCGCTTCAAACGTGCGCGCCGCCTTTACCAAATCAGGGGGAGCATTAGGAGAAACAGGTTCGGTGAGCTTTATGTTTAATCGGATTGGTGAAATCATCTATAAGGCGCAAGCAGGAACAGCAGACAGCGTCATGGATGCAGCGATAGAAGCCGGTGCTGAAGATGTGCAATCGGAAGAAACGGGACACCATATTACCTGTGCATTTGAAGATATTGGTGAGGTTTCCAAAATGCTTGAAGCAAAACTTGGAGAAGCAGAATCAATCAAAACTGTTTGGAAAGCAACCACCCTTGCGCCGATAGATGAAGAAAAAGCTTTATCAGTTTTAAAGCTTATTTCGACATTAGAAGAAGATGATGACGTGCAAAATGTCTATGCCAATTTTGATGTCAGTGATGAGATTTTAGCAAAACTGTCTACATAGTCTGCATCATTGCACATATAATCATCCCTGTACGCTTTCTCTCCCTTCTGAGGGACACCGATGTGCTTTATCATATTGATTTATAAGGATAATTTAGCGTTATTCATATTAAATGAGAGACCCGGATACCGTAAGATTCTCTCATTTTAAAGCTGTGTCTGCTGAACCAATCAAAATCACTTTCTTGCACATCACAAGCGAAGTTGGCATGTGGATAAAAGCTGTACAAGAAAAGAATAAAAATGCCTTTCATGAACGCTCTCAAATGCAAGGAGCTGTCGTAATATTGGGAGCTGGCAAAAGAGTATGATGGTGCCGGCTTGCACCTTCATAAAGAACAATACACGGATTGCGTTGCCAACGCACAAATGTGCTTTAAACAAACACCCAATGATAAGCAAAGCATGCACAACCATCCGCGCGAACCATAGAGCTTCGCTGTTTATTGTTTAAATCAAGCGCTATTTTGTAAGCAACAATCATTGCGATACCCCTATCGCTTGACGAATGTTCTCGAATAATTTGTGCTTTTTTCCAGAACGAATTCGGTAAAGACTTCCATAAAGATGGGCACTGAAGACAGTGATAATTTCTAAAACATCTTTAGCTCAATCTTCTTCGAAATTGTTTTTTTCTTTCTGATTGAGAAGAACATCCTCAACGCGGTTTGGCTTCACAAATGATGCAGAGCAATTCCGCACCAAAGCGTAAGAAACGATCTTTATGCGTGATCACCAAACGAGCGATTTATTTTCACGTAAGAGCATCTAATAAACGTTTAAGACCCCTTTTTACGATAGTTCATTCCAGATCCTCAATCAGAGATAAATTGAGTGATCCAACCCTGGCTTGCACAATAAAGCGCAAGAATTTGTTTTTGTCTTTCTCAATCATCTTTTTGATTATGGCTCGCTAGACGAGCATAAGCTATAGTTTTCGTTGCAACAATTCTCCCGAACGAAAAATCTTTAAGCCTCAGCAAAGCTTAAACCTCAAGCTTGGCAAGATCATAACGGCGGTAACCTCCAGCCGTATGGTCAGCAATAATTTTGCCTTGTGCAGCAATTTTGAATTTTGCCGTCTCCCCCTTGCCACAATGTAGAGTGCAGCTCGAAACGCCCCAAGCTTGCGCTTGCCTTACACTCCCAACAAATCTCTCCAGAATAAATATTATGATATCGCTATAAATAGATTACAAGTAAACTGTTAATGCCCTCAGAACTCTAGCAAACCGATTTCACGACACCGCAAGAAGGGCATAACGCAAAATCCATTGAGCCCCACTATCTGTTCATGCCAACCATCTATTTATGAAAGCACAAACTGGCACCATCATTATAGCTTATCAACTCCTAATATTGCCAACAGCTTGTGCACCGAGACAGTTCATAACAAGCATATTTTCACCTTTCTGAAACGTTTTTTATCCTCACACCCATCACTGGCTTTATCCACACGCCAATCCCACTTGGTACGTGTAAGCGAACGGTTGTTATTGATACAAAACAAGCAGCTTTAAAATGAAAGAAACTTACGCTATTCGAAGCGCTCTTTCAAGTTTAAAAAGATAAATTATCTTTATAAATCAACGCGTTGCCTTCATTTTCCTGACACATCAAAAGCCCTGCTTCAAAGAGAGGCCTCTCATGCAAACTCTAAAACATTCTCAACGAAAGGAGCAAAAGCAGAAGACCCAAAAGCTTTCTCCCAATCTTTTTCAAGGATCTTTTTTCAAGAGGTGTTCTCCCAAAAGAAATTGCATCCTCTACAGACCATAGTGGATGCAATATAAAGCTTGCGATATATTGAGATAACGGATCGTAAATGCAGCAAACCATCCTTGTTAAGCTATAAATACGATAGCAGTTGCGCTATCGCCTTTGCCTGTGCGCTCTCTACTTCTTTGCCTGTGCGCTCTTTATTTTTTGTGCACTGTTTCTTTTTATTGAGAAGCACATTTTATTGCATATTAAGCAAGGGCGACCATGCTGGATCAGAGGCATCATTGGGTGTCGGTAATTGACGTTCATTGCGCCCTGTGATGTCAATTGTATAAATCTTTGGTCCCATGCCCGGATCTTTGCGAAAGAACATCAGCACGCGGCCATTAGGAGCCCAAGTTGGTCCTTCATTGTGAAAACCCGTGGTTAAAATCCGTTCTCCTTTTCCATCAGGACGCATAACGCCGATAGAAAATTGTCCCTCCACTTGTTTTGTAAAAGCGATATGATCACCGCGTGGAGACCAAATGGGTGTAGAATAGCTGCCCTCATTTGAAGAAATACGCTGGAGATTGCTCCCATCCGCATTCATTGTATAGATTTGCGGCTTTCCACTGCGGTCTGATGAAAAGACGATTTGTGTCCCATCTGGTGAATAAGAAGCTGAGGTATCAATAGCTGAAGTTGTTGTAAGCCGTGTCATCGTGCGGGTGCGTAAATCCATAGTGTAAAGATTCGCACTTCCATCATTTTGCAACAAACTCATGATCACTTTTTGTCCATCAGCAGAAAAACGCGGAGCAATTGTCATATTGTCAAAGGACCCTATCAATTCCCTTTGTCCCATTTCAATTTGTTGAAGGTAAACATGGGGTGTTTTATTGTATTCGTAAGCCATATAGGTAATTTCTTGCCGTTTGGGTGAAAAACGCGGTGTAAGCACCAATTCACTGCCATCAGAAATATAGATCAAATTTGCTCCATCTTGATCCATAATTGCTAAGCGTTTGATGCGTGCATTTTGGGGACCTGTTTCATCTATAAAAACAATCCGTGTATCAAAATAACCACTTTCTCCTGTCATCTCACTATAGATCTGATCTGCAATCATATGTGCAACACGCCGCCAACGCTCTGTTGCTGTATAAAAACGCCGTCCTTTGAGTTGGCGCTGTCCAAAGACATCCCATAAACGAAAATCGACTCTCAATCGTCCGTCTGTTTCTCTGAAAACTTGTCCAGTGACCAAGCCTTGTGCTTTTATTTTTTGCCAATAAGGAAAATGTGGTTGACTGTCGGGATTGGAGATTTTTTCAAAAAAAGATGCTTTATCAAGCGGTAAAAAAAGTCCTGATCTTTCAAGATCTGCTGTGATCACGGCCGTTATCTTCGCTCCAATTGAATCATTGGAAACAAAATCCGTGATTGCAATGGGAATGGGATTAAAATCAGCGCTGGAAATAGTGCCTTTCAATTGTGCATGAGCAGATGAAAAACTCGAAAGCCACAAACCTACGGTGACAAAAAACCAAGAAAAAAATATCTGTCTCGTCATAACCATCATGGTGTGTATCCTTTCATTGAAGGCAGAAAAATATATTCGTATTTCATTGAGTTATCTCTTGAAGGGGATCAACATTAAAATCGAAGCCCTGTCCCCACAAATCATATTGATCGCGTGGGAGATCTGCATAAGGTTGGCATGAAAAAACAGCTGCATACACCTGTCTTATCATAATAGTTTGTTGACTTTCTTCACCGCTTAAGGGGTCAATGATGGGGTCTCCCACCACCATTCCTTCACGATTTAAATAAAATCGCAAACGCACAACCGGACGGTTTTTTAAATCTCCGCCAAGAGCAACGAGTTTAAGTTTTTTTTGAATACATCCCCCAACCATATTGACCAATGTTTGTGCCATTTTTGTGGTATCATTGATCTTTTTTCTTGCCCCTAAAGCTTCTGGTTCGCTAGAGCGCTTTGCCCCACCTCCTTGCGTGCGTTCACGATTAAAGAGATTTTTTTCTTCCATTGCCAAAATCTCTTCAATTGTCTGTTCAGCCATTTGTTGATTTTGTTTTTTCGCAGTTTGCGCATTCTGCTTTGGGGATTTTTTGGCAGATTTTGGTTTGAACTTTGGAAGAGGAGATTTATCTGGCTGCGCAACTTTGGGAACTTGTTGACGTATTTGCACTTGCTCTACAGGCATTTTTTGCATCCTATGAACCGTTTGCGGCAATGATACCTCTTCATTTTTAAGTGTTTCCGCAACCTCCTCCGGTACACGCTCCCGAGCAACCTCCTGATGCACTTCCGGAGATACCTCCGGCATAACCTTCTGAACACTCTCTTGCGGTGTTTCCGCAACCTCCTCCGGTACACGCTCCCGAGCAACCTCCTGATGCACTTCCGGAGATACCTCCGGCATAACCTTCTGAACACTCTCTTGCGGTGTTTCCGCAACCTCCTCCGGTACAAGCTCCCGAGCAACCTCCTGATGCACTTCCGGAGATACCTCCGGCATAACCTTCTGAACACTCTCTTGCGGTGTTTCCGCAACCTCCTCCGGTACAAGCTCCCGAGCAACCTCCTGATGCAGTTCTGAAACATTCTCTGCTTTTGTCTCTTGTAATTCTTGTACTTTAGGTTGTGATGCAGGTCTTTCAGGCGCCTTCTTTTCTTCTGCGAGTGAAGGTTCCGCGGATGCTGCCCCCGATAGTGAAGGTGTTGTCTCAACAAGCCGCGGTTTTTCCTTTGGTTTGAAGGGCGCGAGACTATCTACCTGTCCCTCTCCAAAATGAAGGGCTTCTTCTTTTTCTTGTGGTTTAGTGGTTGGCTTCACAGCGGGAATTGCACCCACAGGAGCATTCAATGCCCCTTGTTTTGAGGAAAATTCTTGTGTCAAAGGGGCAAGAGTAATCGGAATTGCTTCCAGTTGTTGTGGTAAAGAGACAGGATTAATCAATTGAACAGCCCCCCAGCTGAGAAAAATTACATGTACTGCAAGGGATAAAGCCAAGCCTCGTTTCATGCTATGATAGGAGTCTTTTTTCATCGTTATGCCTTGCGTTTCTTAACTGTATACGCGCGATTTGTTGTTTTTTCAGACAACGAGCGACAATTTATAATAAATTTTATTGCGCGAGACTTGCTAAAGCAACTTGTGAAAAACCTGCTTTTTGGATATCAGCAAGCAGTTGTAACACTTGTTGATACTCAACAGTTTTAGCAGCACGCACGAAAATACGTTGGTTTTTTTGTGTAGGATCCGTGATAAGCCTGTCTTTGAGTTTTTCAATCAAAGCTTCAGATGTATCGTAATAGTCTTGATTGATGGCTAAGCGCCCTTGCGCATCAAGTGAAACCGTAAGCGGAGTACTCTCCGTTCGCACAGGACCCGCTTGACTGTGCGGCAAATCAAGAGGAACACCGTTGACCAACAGTGGAGCAGAAACCATAAAAATGATCAACAACACCAGCGTGACATCAACAAAAGGTGTTACGTTGATCTCACTCATCAGTTGACTGCCTGAACGCTGCCGCCTGCGTGTATTTTTTCGAGAAGAAGAAGCAACTGAAATTCCCATAGACCGTCCCCCTTATAATGATGAATGAGACGTGAGTGTCTCATCAATACGCCGTGACACAATCGTCGAAAATTCATCGGCGAAGTTTTCTATTTGTGCAATAATCTGAGCACTTTCATTGACCAATTTGTTATAAGCAATAACCGCTGGAATTGCTGCAAACAAACCAATGGCAGTCGCTAAAAGCGCCTCTGCAATACCTGGTGCAACAATCGCGAGTGAGGTATTTTGAGACGCTGAAATGGAAAGAAACGAACTCATAATACCAATAACCGTTCCAAAAAGGCCGATAAAAGGACCAGCTGATCCAAGAGTCGCGAGAAAGCTTAATTTGGATTCTATTTTTGCACTTTCACGCCCTAAAGTAAGATCCATAGCCTTATCAATTCTGCTTTGCAGACTTATCGATGTATGGATTCCTTTTGCAAGGGATTTTTTCCATTCCGCCATTGCCGCCATAAAAACTGCAGATATACTATTGGTGCGCTGACTTTTACACGTTGCATAAAGGTCCTCTAGAGGTTTCCCTGACCAAAATATGCGTTCAAATTGTTTTATTTCACGCCGTATTCTCCGATAGGTAAACATTTTATCAAAAATAATTGCCCAACTCCATACAGAAGCCAGCAGCAGACCAATCATAACAGCTTTAACAACGAAACCTGCTTGCAGAAACAAGCGCAACATGCCAATCGTTTCCGGACTTGTTAATTCTATGTGTGGCATAATTTTTGTCCCTCTGAATGTAAGGTTCATTTGTTAAAATTCTATAAAACAGATTGTTTTATAGTTTCTAAATTTAAGAAAACAAATTCCCTTTTCTTTTCAGTAAAAGAACCCATACGATATCGTTTTTTTAACAAAGTATATTTTTAAACAAGAATTGTCGAAAGCTCCTTGGGTAAACGTCGCGGTTTTCCTGTCTCATTAATGAGGGCAATTTCAACTTTTGCTGTTACCAACATTATAGCCTCATGCAGAATATATTGCTCCATATAAAAGCGTGCGCCTTGAACACGATTGACTCTTGTTTTGATTGTTAAAAGATTGTCGATTTGTGCCGGCCGGGAAAAATTGATTTCCATACGACGGACAACAAAAAACAACTTTTCCCCCTCAACCCCTGATGCAAAAGAATTATTATTAAAACCTGTATCTCTTAGAAATTCTGAACGGGCACGTTCAAAAAATTCTAAATAACGCGCGTGATAAACCACGCCAGAAAAATCTGTATCAGCAACATAAACGCGTGCCTGAAAATCATGAAAAGCATTTGTATGGTTTTTCTTAAAAGGGGTTTTTTCTGTCATTTATTCTATTCCATAAAATTGTGTGGTGTGGTGAATTGTCTTGTACACTAATAGTTGAACATGTTTTTGTGTTGAAGTGATGGAAACCGGAACACAAAGGCTTACATAGGCTTAAGCTTTTTGGAGTCAAAAGTGAACTGCGGGCAGTTCACTTACTGAAAAGGACTTGTTGTCCATGAAAAGCGTGTACATTATTGCCTGTTAATGCCCCTAAAAAAAAGATGTTTCAACCATCTTCTTCATCCCATAAAGTCGTCTGAAGTGGTAAATTGTCTTGTGTATCGGACAGTTGAAGTTGCGCACGGTTTTGTGTTGCAATGGTGGAAGCTGGAGCAGAAAGTCCTAGATGGGTCCAAGCTTTTTGGGTCAAAATTCGACCACGGGCAGTTCGCTGAATAAAACCTTGTTGGAGGAGATAGGGTTCAATAATATCTTCAATGGCATCACGTGGTTCTGAGAGAGCAGCAGCAATCGTTTCAATACCCACTGGACCACCTAAAAAAGTTTCCGCAATAAGGAGTAAATAGCGGCGGTCAAGCGGATCAAGACCAAGATGATCAACTTCAAGACGAGAAAGAGCTTCATCAGCAACTTTTCGGTCAATTTTTTTTGCCCGCTTGACCAGAGCAAAGTCACAAACCCGTCGTAAAAGCCGTCCCGCGATGCGTGGAGTACCACGTGCACGGCGTGCAATTTCATGGGCACCATCATCACTGATCTGTACTGCAAAAAGGCGCGCATTACGCTGAACAATAAATTCCAATTCCTCTATGGTATAAAAATTGAGACGGATTGGGATGCCAAAGCGATCACGTAAGGGTGTGGTCAAAAGCCCCAAACGCGTGGTTGCTGCAACGAGAGTAAATTTAGCGAGATCAATTTTAACCGAACGTGCTGCAGGTCCTTCACCAATGATCAGATCAAGTTGATAATCTTCCATGGCTGGATAAAGAATTTCTTCAATAGCCGGATTTAAACGATGAATCTCATCAATAAACAGAACATCGCGTTCTTCTAGATTGGTTAAAAGAGCTGCCAAATCTCCTGCCTTAGCAATAACCGGACCTGAGGTAGAACGAAAATTAACCCCCAATTCTTTGGCCATAATCTGTGAAAGTGTTGTTTTTCCCAACCCCGGTGGTCCAACAAACAAGACATGGTCGAGTGCTTCTTGGCGTGCTTTAGCCGCTTCGATAAATATTTTTAAATTTGCCCGTGCTGCCTCTTGACCAATAAAGTCATCAAGCACTTGCGGTCTTAACGAACGATCTGGATCGTTTGGAAGGGGAACGGCACCCAAAAGGCGTTGATCTTCATCTTTATGCATTATTACCTTGTATTAAGTAGGAGGAGAAAGCAATTTGAGGCTATGACGAATAAGCAGTGCAGAGGAAATGTTTTCCCCTTCAAGCGTTTTCATTGCTAAAGCAAGAGCACTGGCTGCTTTATCACGTTCAAAACCGAGCTTCATCAAAGCGGAGAGAGCTTCGTTTGTAGGTTGATTGGTCATCTCCAGATGAGGGCTTGGCGCGCGATGGAGTGCATTGTCGTTAAAGGGGAGAGCTTTGCTTTTAAGCTCGCTTACAATTCTTTCACTGACTTTTTTGCCAACACCTGGAGCACGGCTAATCATTGCAATATCGTTTAAGGCAATCGCTTGTGCGAGTTCATCCGGCGATAAAGTGCCTAAAATTGCCAAAGCAACCTTTGCACCTACACCGGGCACATTTTGCAAAAGACAAAACCACTCTTGTTCGGCTTTCGTAACAAAACCAAAAAGACGGATGGCTTCTTCACGAACATGCGTTTCAACAAAGAGATTTAAACTCTCACCAAGAGCCGGTAAAGAAGGACGCAACCGATTTGAGACAAAAACAACATAGCCCACACCATGAACATCAAGAATAATATGATCATCAAAGATATGCTCAAGACTACCCTTTAATTTGCCAATCATCCCGTGACCCTTAAGCGATGAAAGATTCTGCTACGGTGCGTAGTGTAGCAAAGATAAGCGCAAACTCATCAACCGCAATACTGCTATCAAATTCAGTACGAGGAAGCAGAACTTTTAACATTGTAATATAAGCATCAAAAATGCATCCAAAAATAGCTTTTAAATTCCCAATCATGCCATAATCCTTGTACGCTGAGAGATACTGACGCGGTGAGTACTGTGACAAAGCGCAAGCGCAAGCGCATCAGCAGCGTCGCTGCTATCAAACTCAGCACGTGGAAGCAGAACTTTCACCATCATGTGAATTTGTTCCTTATCTCCATGACCAACACCAATAACCGATTTTTTAACTTTGTTTGGAGCATATTCGGAAATTGGAAGGCCGGCTTGCGCTGGAACGAGGAGAGCAATAGCGCGCGCTTGACCAAGTTTTAAAGTCGCCGCAGCATCCTTGTTGACAAACACATGTTCCACGGCGGCTTCATGGGGCATAAATTGATGCAAAATATCCGAAAGTCCTTTGTAAAGCTGGCATAACCTAGAAGCAAGGTCACAACGTGCATCAGAAGAAAGCGTACCTGCTGCAACAAATTGAAGACGATTACCAGAGAAATCGATAATGCCCCATCCTGTTCGCCGTAATCCGGGATCAATGCCTATAATACGAATCGTCTCTGCCATAAAGGCAACTCTATACACTTTTTCCTTGTTTGAATAGATGCACACAAGCAAATAGACCAAACGAAACATACAATTGGATATGTTTTCCCATTGGGGAATGTATTTGCCTAGTAAATTATCACCTGTCTTAAGACTTAAAAAAGATACACCTTCTCTACCAGCACATATATCCAGCACATATATATTGCTACAAAGCATTAATTTACAGTGCTAATTCATTGTTTTGCATGTTAAATGAGAGTCTCGAATATCATAAGATTCTTTCATTCCAAACCTGTTTATGTTGAATCAATCAACACCACTTGCTTGCACAGAACAAGCAGCATGAGCATATGGGTAAAAATTATTAAAGAAAAGAGTAAAATGCCTGTCATGAATCGCCTTAATGCAAGGGCTGTCACAACATTGAAAGCTGGTAAAATAGTATGATGGTGCGCGCTTACATACACACCTCAAAACAAAGTGAATACCCCACCCTTCAAAGACCAATACCAACCGTCTCTTTTATGAAAACAAAACGATACTCTTTTTCCGCACTTACAGAGAGGCTCTCCAGCAAAGAGAAAAGAAGAGCCTAAGGACAATAAAAGAAAAAAAAGGCAGAGAATCTATTGAACTTCGCTCTAACAGAGAAAAAATAACAACGAGCCGGGAGGGAGAAGAGAGAAAACGAAGGACAAATTCTTCCAGATGTAAAATTACCTAAGAACGCCGAAATGCGGTTTTAAGCAATTGGATTTGCTTACCCACTGGATTATCGTCTTGCAAGACATGAGAAGACACACCTTCTTTACCAGTACGTATATATTGCATACGAGCTTCGAGACGAAGTGAACGAGCGACAAAGAGGCGGAAAATTTCTGGAAATTCTTGCCAATGTGCATTTTCTAATTTCAACGTTGGTGTATGAAGCGATACTTTTGCAATCTCTTTTTGTATTTGTTCTGGTGACATTTCTCCTTCGCGCTCTGCACGCAGAAGAAGGAGTTGAGAAGCTATTTGCATAAGCCGTGTGCTTAAATACATCGCTTCTTTTGCATAAAGTGCAGAAACCTCTGCTGAGAGAGAACGTGCAGCTAATTTTCCTTCTGTATCAATATAAGTTGCAGTTTCTTCAATCAGCGTCATCGTTTCTTCATAGAGGCGGTTAAAAGCACTTTCAAAAGCATTATGCTCAATCATATTAATGGGTTCATCATAGGGACGTTTATGTGCGCTCACGCCTTTATACTCCAACTATCAGTACAAACATTACGACATTCAACGAATTGAGGATGAAAAAGTTTCTTTTTCTGCTGTAGTGAATGCTTTTTTTTAAAACTGAGTACCTCTTTTAAAATTTTTGCGCAATGTCCTTCTTATACTAGGGTTAACGCGCCAGTGAACAGAGTTACAACCGGATAGTTTTTTTTGCAGACAACCGGTAAAAAAGTTGGTGTCTCTCATAATAATAGGCCACCCCCAATTGCATGGCAATGCCACTGATAATCAACAGGCTATCGGAAAAAACCGTTGTTGTCATCACTGTTTTTAAAACTTGTCCAAACATGGCAAAAATAGTCCCCGTTACAAAGACTGGTAAACTGTGTTTTCCCAAAATTGCTAAGGGATGTTTTTCTGAAACATAAAACCACTGATGCACGCGAGGCAAGCAGAGGATAAACGTTGCCAATGCAACAACATGGAGCAGACGCGGCAAACTTAAAAAGGTTTTATTAAAATTAACCAATGGAGAAGACCATTGAAGCCACCCTAACACCCCCCACCAGTTGAAGCGCACCCATAACAATGAGAGCAAAAGATAGGCTGCTGAAAGAATAATCCACAAAGGTTTAAAAGCGATTTTTTTTCCTTGTTTCAGATATAAAGTACTGGTCAACCCTATAATAAAAAGCAATTGCCAAGACAGAGGGTTTAAAAACCACTTTCCCTCCAAGGGGTAAGAAGGTGGAGCAATGCGATAAAATCCGCACAGAAGATAGAGCATGAACGAGCCTAAAAGCAACAGTCCTTTCCGTTTACACCCCCAACAAAGTGCAAAAGGTGCAAAAAGCATCAGAACAATATAAAGCGGCAGAATATTATTATATCCTAATTGATGCCCAAAGCTTAAGGTGCTCCAAAATGCAATGAAGGGTTGTGTAACAAATAAGCCCACATTGTTCATTGATAAAAGTTTTTCTGTGCGCCACAATAAAAATCCTACTAAAAAAAGGCTAAGAGTTACAAAAGTGGTAAACAGATACGCCCTATACAACTGAAAAGCTCTGCGCCAAAGTTTGCGCACAATAACCGTAAAAGGCTCCTGATATAAGCGCGCATGAAAACTCAGTCCAAGAGAAACCCCTGAAAGCAAAACAAAGACTTCTGCTGAATCAGAAAAACCAAAGTTTCTATGTGTTATAGTTTCATAGAGAGTTCCGGGAATATGGTTGATGAAAATGGTCAACAAGGCTAAAGAACGAAAAACATCAATGCGTGTATCACGAATGCGTGTATCATAGTGAAAAGGATGCGTATTATGATTCACAATATTTTGGTATCCCATAATGGACCCCCACAAATCACAAAAGCAGTCATTTATCTTAGCAAAAAACGCCTAATAGGATGAATCTTTAATTTTTAAGAGTCAAGTTTCTTTTTAAGAGTGAAGGGATTTTTTTATGATAAAACAAAAGAGTAAACCGATTGAACCCTACCCTTTTCCTCAGTTGATTTTGACATTAGATGTTCGACGGACCTTAAAGCCCACCTTTTTGCGCCAAATGATGCAAACAAAGTCTTTTGTGTGCGTTATCCTCTATGACTCTCAAGCAGAGCGTGATGATGAAGTTTTTTTACAAAAACAAGCGCAACTCTATGCAGAGGATATCCAAAAGAATGACGCCGCCCTTCTCGTTGCTGGTGACAGCCGCATTGCTGGACGGATAAAAGCGGATGGTTTGCACGTGGAGGGAGATATTAACACTCTTGCGTACTTTGAAAATCAGAAAAAAGAACAAAAAATCATCGGTTTTGGCAATTTGCGTAACCGCCATAGTGCCATGCTTGCTGGAGAAGCAGGGGTTGATTATCTTCTGTTTGGCAAATTAGGTGCTGATAAAAAACCGCACGCTCACCCCCGCAATCTCCAATTAGCAGGGTGGTGGGCAGAAATTATGGAAATCCCTGCTGTTGTGCAAGCGGGGAGCGATTTTGCAAGTTTTGAGGAAGTGTTAAAAACCACTTGTGAATTTATTGCCGTTGAAGAAATCATTTTCGCCCACGAAAATCCTTTGATGATACTTGAAATGATGCAAGAAAAATGCAAAAAATTCCCCCTGTAATACGGGGGAAACATCCTGATAAACATTATATGGATATCATAGGAATTCCGGGGGATTTTGCCATGTCCAGGTGCCCTCCGCACTAAAAGCAAAAAGGCTGACTAGAACTCAGTATTTTCAAGCTCCCGGAATACCAATGCGAGGGCGCTCGCAACCGGCGGGGGGTTTTAAAGTGCAAACCAAAAATCTTTTTAACGACATCTTCATTGGCAAAAAATTCGTTTTAGGCGAAAAATGTTGAAAATGTCTCAAAAACAATTAGGGCACTCTTTAGGGATAAGCTCTCAACAAATCCAAAAATATGAAACAGGATTGAATCGGGTAAGTGCGGGGCGTTTGAAAGATATTGCCGATATACTGAGTGTTTCACTTTCCTTTTTTATGCTGATCTCTTAACAAAACAAGACACCCCATACCATCACGATGAGATAATCTCGAACCAAGAGGAATACTTACTGTTAAAAAGATTTAGAGTCCTTACCTCTGTAAAACAGAGAGCAATTTTGCAGTTAATCTCTGATCAGAATGAAAACTTTTAACACCATGAGATATGGCTGCATTCCTTCCTGGTAAACTCATCTTAAAAGTACTCTATGACGACAGCACATCATGAAAATAATTATACAGAGAGTAGTACACTCTATGTCTCACATATGTTTTGTGTACTTTTAACATATATATTTTGTATGTTAATGATAAACTTTAAGCGCACTTGGAGATGATGGCAGTTTTTTTTAAAAAACGAATGAAAGAAATACCGCTTGATTGGAAATCGACATGTTGTTAGTACAATGATGAGCAAAGTTGCTCTTATTTCGATGTAAGAGCTTCCCAAGAGAACGTAACAATGAGTCAGGGGGGAATTTAAGATGTTGAAATATTTATGGTTGTCACCTCTTGTGTTGGCAGCCGGTTGTGCATCTGTGAATCATTATTCATCAAGTTATGTTGGTCAAGGTATTACGAAGAATGCTGCAAAATTTATCGCTAATGATTATATTCGCGGTATCAAAAGACCTTTACCGCCCGCTACAACCACACTTATTATCAAGAAAAATAGCACAGAAGACAACTTTACTCCTTTATTTGTCAATCTGTTGCGACGGAATGGATATCACGTAATCTATACAGATCAACCCCAAAAACAGCAAAATACAGGTGTACATTTAATTTACAGACTAACACCAAAGAATGATGGACGTATAATTTCTATTCTTCAGTATGATTGGGCTGGAGAGCCAAGTTATCATATACGTATTTATGATAATAGATGAACTCCTATCTCATGTGGACGTTTTCTCTATTTTAGACGGAAAGACTTAAAAGCTCTTGCTCAAGAAAAGTGATGTGTACCTCAATAAAAACCCTTGTTTTTAGCCAACATATTGTTTTCTCTGTTCATATGAATGGTCAAAGATAGGAAGAAAAGAATGCTCTCTTTACTCTGTTGTATTTTTTCTTTTCAACAGAGTTAAAACTTGGCCTTTTTTACAAAGATATGATGAGCTCTTGCAAAATAAAAAGCAATACAGATAAAAAGCAATTGGACTTTTAAAACGGATTCGAGATCGTTTTTTTCTTATAAAACAGTATGTACAACCATAATACAACCTCTAACCTAATCAGTAATTGTCACAAAGCTGATAAAAAACCGCGTAAGCTCACCCCCGCCATCTCCAATGAGAAAAATGGAAGCAGAAATTATGAAAATCCCTCCTGTTGTTCAATGGTTATTCAAGCAAGGAGCAATTTTACAAGTTTTGATGAAGTGTTAAAAACCACCTGTGAATTTATTGCCGTTGAAGAAATCATTTTTGCCCCCGACAATCCCTTGATAATACTTGAAATGATGAAAGAAAAATGTGAAAATTCTTAAATCGCGATAAGGAAAAGATATCTATGATTAAGAGAAGCGCGAGACTGCTTATCATGGGAGTGATTTGGTCTGCAATTTCTGTTACCAGTTCTTCTGGAGTTACCGAAGAACTGTCAAACTTTGAACGCTCTTTAAATACCATTCAAGATGCTTCAAACATGCAAGAACCTTTTCAGTCTTTAAAAGCTGGGGAATATGATCAAGCCTATGACTATTATATCCAGGGCTATTATTTGAAAGCCTTTCGTGAAGCGCTTAGGCGTGCTGAACAAAATGATCCCTTCGCACAAACTTTGGTTGGCCGGATTTATATGGAAGGATGTGCAGTTCCTCTTGATGGCGCGCGCGCCGCTTTGTGGTTTGGACGTGCGGCAAAACAGGGTGAACCACAAGCGCAATTGCGCTATGGTCTTATGTTATTTGATGGCAATTTTGTTACACAAAACCAAGAACTTGGTGAACAGTTTATTCGAAAAGCTGTAGAGGCTAAGGTAAAAGAAGCCTATTTTTATTATGGGCAAATGCTTCTTTACAAAGCCGCGCGCGAAAAGCAAGCTCTTGCCGGTGTCTTTACACAAAGCCGTGAAAGTGAAGCTATAGAACAGGCATTAAAATGGTTCTTAAAAGGAGCTGCCCTTGGTGACGCTGAAGCTTCTTTCGCTGCTGCAAAAATTCTCGCCTCAGGCACTTTAACACGACCAAAGGATGATCGTAATGCGCGCAAACTCATGGAAGTTGCTGCTCAAAATAAACACTCTATGGCACAACTCCTTTTGGCGCAATGGCTTGTACAAGGCCGTGGGGGAGAAGCCGATTTTCAACGTGCTTTTCATTTGCTTTTTAGCAATGCCACCAATATGATCGCACCAGCACAGATTTCTCTCGCAAGGCTCTATCGAGATGGAATAGGCACAAAAGGCGATATAATCATGGCAGCGGCATGGTATATGCTTGCAAAGCAAGCCAAAATGCAAGCACCGGATCTTGAAATGATGCTGCAAGGTATGGATAATGCACAGTTGGAGGAAGCGCGCAAAGAAGCAATAAAGCTTTTACCAGTTTTTTAAATGCACGCTCTAAAGCAATGATATTTTTTGTTTCAACACTATAAATCCGCAAAAAATTCTTTCAAAATCCCCAAAAAACTTTGTGCAAATTTTTAAAGGGCTTGCGTCTTGGCTATTTTTATGGTCTTGCAAAAAGCTGGAAAGCTACGATACACAAAGGTCCTTGTTGAAATCATTTTTGAGCTTTTCTTTCTGCAAAGATGATGAGAGCTCTCCTCTGTAAGGACAACAAGGGAACTTTTTTGCAAGGACGGAATTGGACGTAAACTATGAAAATTAATGGCAATGAAATTCGACCTGGTAATGTAATTGAGCATCAAGGAAGCTTGTGGGTAGCAGTGAAGTGCAATGCTGTAAAACCAGGAAAAGGCGGAGCATTTAATCAAGTCGAAATGAAGAATTTGATTGATGGTACAAAACTCAATGAACGGTTTCGTGCAGCCGAAACAGTTGAACGCGTGCGCCTTGAACAAAAAGATTTTACTTTCCTCTATCAACAAGGTGATGCTCTGATCTTTATGGATTCACAGTCTTATGAACAGCTTGAATTACAAAAAGATTTTGTTGGTGAGCGCGCTGCTTTTTTGCAAGACGGGATGACCGTAACGGTTGAGCTCTATCAAGAAAAACCAATAGGCATATCGCTTCCTGATCAGGTCACCGTAACGATTGCTGAGGCTGATCCTGCCATCAAAGGGCAAACGGTCACTGCCTCTTATAAGCCAGCAATTCTTGAAAATGGCATTCGTATTCTTGTGCCACCCTTTATTAATGCTGGTGAACGTATCATTGTTGATACCAACGAGTTGATTTATTTGCGTCGTGCAAATGAAAAAGACAAATAGGGATAAAAGATGGCCCATTCTGCAATCATGAATGTCATGGTGCAAGCCGCAATGAAAGCGGGGCGCTCACTGGTGCGCGATTATGGCGAAGTGCAAAATTTACAAGTATCTTTAAAAGGACCGGCGGATTACGTAAGCCAAGCAGACCGCAAAGCTGAAAAAATTATTTTCAATGAATTAAGCAAAGCACGACCAAAGTTTGGTTTTCTGATGGAAGAGTCTGAGGAAATTGTTGGAGAAGATTCTCAACATCGTTTCATTGTTGATCCTTTGGATGGCACAACAAATTTTCTTCATGGCATTCCTTTTTTTGCTGTTTCTATTGCCTTAGAAAGTCAAGGACAAGTTGTTGCTGGTGTCATCTATAATCCCATCCATGATGAGTTATTTACCGCCGAGCGTGGTGGTGGTGCTTTCTTTAATGATAGGCGGTGCCGCGTTGCTGCACGGCGAAAATTAGAAGATTGTGTTATTGCAACAGGAATGCCGCATTGGGGGCGCCCAGATCATGGAACCTATCTCATTGAATTGCGCAATGTAATGTCAGAAGTTGCAGGACTTCGCCGATTTGGAGCTGCTGCTCTTGATTTGGCTTATGTCGCTGCAGGAAGAACAGATGGATTTTGGGAAGATAATCTCCAGATTTGGGATATGGCTGCTGGAATGCTGATGGTTCGTGAAGCTGGTGGATTTGTCACCGATAAAGAAGGGGGAAACGATATATTTCGCAAAAAAAATATTATCGCTGGCAATGAACACATTCGCATGAAATTAGAAAAAACCCTCAAAAAAGGCATTTAAATCTCAAAAGAAGAATCTCTACAAGGCAATAGTGAGAGGGGCTGCTATCGACTTTCTTGAAACCAGCAACCAAGAAGTAAAGAGGGAATGAGACAGATATTTTGCAAAAACATCATCGCGAACAATGAGCGCACCCCTCAAATAAGCCTCCCTGCCCCCAAAAGCAATCCAAAACAGCTTACTGCGTATTATGTACGCTGTTGTTGTTCAAACTAAAATCAAAATAAGCTGGAAAATGAAATAAAACAGTAACCAATCAAAACCACACTATACAAGAAGTAATAACCACAGCCCAAGCAACAATATAAGTCCCTTGCCTCTCTCAATATTCATTTTTAAAGCAACATTCCTCAATGCCCTCAAGCCCATTTTACGATGGCACCCGTTCATGATATAACAGTAAAACCATTAAGCACTACCATCTTTACAGAAAGCACAAGCTTGGCACCATCATGCTCTTATGCAACCCCCAATGTTGTAACAATCCTTGCATTGCAGACGGAGATCTCTGAATATCTCTTCTATTTTTTCATATTCTGTATTTTTAGAGACATTGCTCTACCGTGATATACAAAATGTTGGATCTCTCTGTGTCTCTTCACGCATATACGCATTTGTGTCGAGATATTTCTTCCATTCTTCATGCTTATTCACTTTAACAATAATCACTATCATCCAATACGAATAAGAAACAATGAAACAACAACATCGTAGATTTATATTTTGTTTTTTTCGTAAAGGGGGAAGACCTACAAACTTTTCAACAATTATCCCATTCTGTCGCATGAAGCACACTGTTTTCAGACAAATTTGCTTAAAATGCTTAAAGTCCATTAAATTATTTCTTCATTATTGATTTTTTCGCAGTGCTCAGCAGTAAGTTCTGCTTTCAGCGCCCATTCCTATAGGCACCATGTTTCTGCATATCCTTGCGCACAGATATCCTCTATTATTGGATGTCGATGTCCACTAGCTTTAATGAGTTCCCTAGGGTGTTTTATTTTGAGGATTTCCTCTTCCCACCGCCTCATTTCTTGATCCCATTTTTCAATCCATTTCTTTATATTTTAAAGCTTTTCCTCCCATTTTGTCATGATCTCTTGGTATATCGCTACCTCTTGATTTTTTAGTTTCTCAAATTTCTCAAGTTACGCGATTGATTGCTTTTTATGAATATTCGCGAATGCGAGCATTAAACTTTCCCCAAAAATGTCAAAATTGCTCTTGCTCGTAAAATCTTCATTGAGACTTCAAAAGCCCAAAGCACACCGATAACTATGGCAAATAAAATCGTATCTCTCAATCCTGCATTCCAACCTTTCTCCCCTGCATACCAAAGGCAGTCAAATATGGCCACTCGCTGTTTTCATCAGAATGCGGATATTTATGTCAACAACTTACAAATTTATGACAAAGGCTTACTCAGGCGAAAATTGCAGTTTAGCCAAATGCGCATAAATGCCATTTTTTGCAATGAGTTGTGTATGTGTTCCTTCTTCCACAAGAGCACCTTTATCCATTACCAAAATGCGATCTGCTTTTAAAATTGTTGCTAAACGGTGCGCAATCACCAGCGTTGTTCGGTTTTGCATCAATCCATCTAAGGCTTCTTGCACGAGCATTTCGCTATTTGCATCTAATGCTGATGTTGCTTCATCAAGCAGCAACAGGGGAGCATTTTTTAAAACCGCTCGTGCAATACCAATACGTTGTTTTTGCCCACCAGAAAGCATGGTGCCACGTTCTCCCACTTCAGTATCAAAACCATTTGGTAAGGCTTTAATAAATTCAAATGCGTTGGCTGTTTTGGCTGCAGCGATGATTTGCTCTTCACTGACATTTTCGCTCCCAAAAGCGATATTATCGCGTAACGTACCATCAAAAATGGCGACATCTTGTGGGACATAAGAAATTGAACTGCGTAAATCTCGGAGGGAAAGGCGATTAATTTCCACGCCATCAAACCGTATTTTACCGCTTGTTGGATCATAAAATCGCAGAATCAAAGAAAAAATGGTACTTTTTCCCGCCCCTGAAGCACCAACAAAAGCAACAGTTTCACCAGGATTTACATAAAAAGAAAGAGAATGCAAAATCTTTTCCTGTGGTCTGGAAGGATAAGTGAAATCAACGTGATCAAAAACGATTGCTCCTTGGACAGGTTGTATTAATGGTAAAGGAACTTTGGGGGTTGCGACAGTAGGCTGTTCTTGCAACAATTCGGCAAGCCGTTCAGCAGCACCTGCTGCTTGCATGAGTTCTGCACCAACTTCTGATAATTGTGCAAAGGTTGAGGCTCCAAAGACCGCATAGAGAACAAATTGACCTAATGTCCCGCCAGACATGGTGCCATTCAAAACGTCACGGGAGCCAATCCACAAAACAGCAACAACGCTGCTAAAAACCAGAAAAATCGAAAAACCGGTGAAAAAAGAACGCAGAATTACCGAAGCACGTGCTGTTTCAAAAGCGCGTTCAATCAATTTTGAAAAACGTGCAGAAATGAGTTTTTCAGCGGTAAAGGCCTGCACAGTGCGAATAGCACTTACCTGTTCCGTTGCCAAAGCATTGGCATCTGCCAGACGATCTTGTGCTGCGCGTGTACGCGTACGAACTTTGCGCCCAAAGACAACGAGGGGAATGGCAACAAAGGGAATAGCAAGGAGAACAAGTGAAGAAAGCTTAGCATTTGTGATCACCATCATCACAATTGCTCCAACCACGACAATCAGATGACGCAAAGCAATGGAGGCGGTTGAGCCAACAGCCAATTTTATTTGCGTCGTGTCTGTTAACAGCCGCGAAACAAGTTCACCAGAATGGGAATGGTCAAAAAAAGCAGGAGAAAGTTGCGTAATATGGAAAAAAACATCGCGTCGTAAATCGGCAACAATCCGTTCTCCCAAAGTGATGACACAGTAATATCGGCAAGCGGAGGCAAGTGCGAGAAGCAAGGCTAACACAAACAAAATACCGAAGTAAAAATTGATATTCCCATGACTTGAAGAAGAAAAACCATGATCAAGCATTTGACGGATAGCAACGGGCAAAGCAAGCGTAATAAGAGCAGCCACAGACAAAGCAAGAAAAGCAAAAATAAACAACCAACGATAGCGCATCATATAAGGGCCAAAAGTTGAGAGCGAAGAAAATAAAGGTTTTGTATTAGAAGACTTTATAGATTTTTCTGAATGACTGAAAAAATTCATAGAATTTTGCTCACTTAATAAAGTTTTTTATAATTGTCGATGCAGGAATGCATCTTGAACACTTGTTTTTTGACGCGCGCTCAGTTATAGAAATAAGACTTCAATCAATTTATCAAAAAGACGAAGCAAGCGCACTTAAAAAAGTAAAAAAGTGCCATTTCGTTGTATGAAAGCAAAAGGTTTGCCACATGAAAGCGAATATTCACCCCAATTATCACAGGATTACCGTTGTTATGACCGATGGTTCCCAATATACAACGCGTTCTACTTGGGGAAAAGAAGGGGACACCCTTAATCTGGATATTGATCCAAGAACCCATCCAGCGTGGACAGGTGGATCTCAAACATTGGTAGATCATGGCGGTCGTATTTCTAAATTTAAAAATCGTTTTGGTAATCTTGGCATGTAAAATTTATTGCTAACGGTGAAGAGCGAAACAACTTCTAACAAGATGAATGCACGTTGCAAACAGTTGATCTGTTTTAAACCCCACTGATCTGTTTTGAATGTTGAGAGAAAGGCACCCTTAGAATTTTTACAGTTAAAGATTGCATGAAAAATACTCTAAAGTGCAATTCAGTACCCCGCTTAAAGCGGGGTTTTTTAGTGTCGAGATAAAATAAATCTCGATTATGCTTGTAGAGACAATGCTGATACAAAAGAGAAAAGAAAAAACACCCTTAATCTGAAGTGTGATCGGAGAACGCATCCAACGTAGACAAGGTGAATCTCAAACATAGGAAGATCATGGTGGATGCACATCTCCATCCACAAATTGTTTTGGATATCTTGGCATATAAATGTTTCCTTGCCATTGTGAAGGACCAAAAGACGCGCAAGGAGAACAATTGATCGCAGCAAGAAGTAAATCCATTTTAAGCCGTGAGAAGAATATTAAAACAGTACTTCTGTTTTATGCAATCTTCCAAAGAGTAACAGTAATTCTCATCAATAATCTTTCTCTTTATAGCCATAGGTAACTTTTCATACCTGTTAATGCCCTTATGAAGAACAGAATGCCATTGTGTTGCCAATTCACGGGATTTTTTAAAGAAACATTTCTCAACACACCTAGACCCATTTCGCGACGGCGCCCGTGAAGGATATAACGGTAAATCCATTGAGCACCACTCCTTTTACGCTGATGAAAGTACAAACCGGCACTATCTCTATTTGTCCCCATATTGGCGACAACCCTCGCATTTGAGAGTGTTCATAAGAGGCATTTTACCTCCTTTCTAAACAGTTTTATCCAACACGCCCGCCCCGCTCGTGACGCGCAAGGGGATGATTTTAATTGCTTCAACATCAACAGGTTTGGAATGAGAGAATCTTATAATATTCGGGGTTATGATCCAATATGCAAAACGCTAAATTATTTTTATAAATCAATATGATGCCGCACAAAAGCTTCATAAGCTTCATGTCTAACCCACCCAGACAATGACAACTCTCCATTCCCCCACTTATCCGCCTTTTAAACTGTAATCGAATAACTTCTTCTGATAACAAGCAATGGTAGCATGAAAAAGGAAAAATATCACAATATCAAACTCTTTGATACAGCATCAACCTTATGATTGTCACTTAAAAAGCAAAGACCCCCGCCCCACGAACAACAGCACACGATGATGCTGCTCATGCACAAATTTCCTTTAAAGCAACATCTCTCCTTATCCGATAATCGCCTCCCCCCAATCCCATCGCTTGATGGCAGGCATGAAGACTTAAAAAATGCTCTGAGAAAATTTGAAAGCTTAAAGCATCCCCCCTCCCACCATTTTTATTATGATGAGAGCATCATAAATCACACAGAAACAGACAGGCAAAATCTCCCCGCGTTCAAGCGCAAAGCTTGTTCTTCAAGCGCAAGATTTTTCCTGTTCTTTTGTCCATTTTCCTAAAGCAGCAAGATGGTTCATCCGTGCACGATGAGCAAAAGCCTTTTGCGCAAGTGCAATATTTTCATGCCTGCCACCCCATGCTTTCAAGGCAGCTGCTTGCAAAGCCCGCCCATAAGAAAAGGTTAATTTCCAAGGGCATGTTGCCAAAGCATTCATGGCCGACAAATGCGCCGTTGCTTCCTCATCAGATTGCCCACCTGAGAGAAAAGCAATTCCTGGAACAGCAGCAGGAACAGTCTGTTTAAGAACACGAACTGTCTTTTCAGCCACTTCTTCCACAGAAGCCTTGCGTGCATCTTTTCCATCAATCACCATATTAGGTTTTAAAATCATGCCCTCAAAAACAACACGTGCTTCAAAGAGTTCTTTAAACACTGTGTTCAAGACAGCATGTGTCACCTCAAAGCAACGCGCAATGGAATGCGCACGCGATGCCCCATCCATGAGCACTTCCGGCTCCACAATCGGCACAAGACCTGCTTCCTGACACAAAGCAGCATAGCGCGCAAGAGCTTGTGCATTTTGACTTATTGCGCTTTTTGTTGGCAGAGCATGTTCATCAATCGCAATCACCGCACGCCATTTTGCAAAACGAGCGCCTAAAGCATAGTAGTCTTTTAAACGCTCTCGAAGACCATCTAATCCTTCTGTAATCGTTTCCTGAGGAAAAGCCGCCAATGGTTTGGCACCGCTATCAACTTTAATCCCGGGTACAGCCCCCGCATCACGAATAAGATCCGTCAACATTTTCCCCGTAGATGCTTTTTGACGAATAGTTTCATCAAATAAGATGACACCAGAGATAGCGCTTTCCATAGCTTCTTTTGCGCTAAAAAGCATTTCACGATAGGCGCGGCGATTGTCTTCATGAGACTCAACACCAATAGTTTCAAAACGCTTTCCAATCGTAGCAGTACTTTCATCTGCCGCTAAAATACCTTTACCCGCACGCACCAAAGCAAGTGCAATATCTTCAAGACGTTCATTCATAAAAAAATCCTCTTTGTTCTGTCTTAATTTCTAAAAATGCGCAACAATATCAAAACACCTTACACGAGCACGACCATCTAATTTTTCTTTAACTTTCTCTTCTACGAAGCTCTTTAAGCCTGCATGAGGGCAAGAATACCCGGAAGCACCTTACCTTCCATCCATTCCAAAAAAGCACCGCCTGCAGTCGAAAGATAAGTAAAATCATTGGCAACACCAGCCTGATTAAGTGCAAAAACCGTATCTCCTCCTCCCGCGATTGAAACCAATTTCCCTTTTCGCGTACGTTCTGCTGCATGGCGTGCAACGGCAATTGTTCCTTGATCAAAGGGAGACATCTCAAAAACACCAAGAGGTCCATTCCACACAAGAGTAGCAGCCTTATCAATGACTGCATTGATAGAAACAATGGAACGCGTCCCAATATCGAGAATCATTCCATCTTCAGGAAGATCTTGCATATCATAGAGACGATGCGGTGCATCTTTTTCAAAACGAAATCCAACGATAGCATCCACAGGGAGCAGAAGTGCACATTGGCACTCCCGTGCTTTTTCAATGATTTTTTTTATCGTTTCCATCAGCGCATGTTCACACAGTGACTTACCAACTTGGACCCCTTGCGCCGCTAAAAAACTGTTAGCCATGCCACCACCAATCACCAAGTGATCAACTTTTTCAACCAAGTGATTGAGCACAAAAAGCTTACTGGAAACCTTTGCCCCTCCCACAAGAGCGACCACTGGATGTGTTGGATTGCCAAGCCCTTTTTCTAAAGCCTGCAATTCAGCCTGCAAAGAACGCCCCGCATAAGAAGGCAATAAATGTGTTATTCCCTCCACCGAAGCATGGGCACGATGAGAGACTGAAAAAGCATCATTGACATAGAGATCACCATGATGGGCTAAAGCCTCAGCAAAACAGCAATCATTTTTTTCTTCCCCTGGATGAAAACGAACATTTTCAAGCAATAAAATATTACCATTTTGCAACGCCTCAACCGCCATCCGCGCTGCTGCTCCGATACAATCTGATGCAAAAGCCACCGGCCGGTTGATTATTTTTTCTAGCGCTTGCACAACAGGGTACAGTGAAAATTCTGGCTCCCCCTTTCCCTTAGGGCGACCACAATGCGAAAGAAGAATAATCTTAGCACCACGTCCTTGCAGCTCAATGAGTGTCTCTTTATGTCGCTCTAAGCGCATCGTATCACAGACCTTGCCCAGCGACATTGGAACATTAAAATCCACGCGCACGAGAACACGTTTCCCCGCGACATCAACATCATCAAGTGTACGAAAACCCATCACTGCTCCTTTTTTACTTCTAGTTGTTTCAAACAAATGCACGCACTCAACTTCTTTTCCAAGCAGTCTCCTCTTATCTTCAGTCAAAAAGATCCGCTATAACGTGCATTCTCTCAACCCCTAGAATCTTCACTTCCTCAGCATTTTTTCAATACTTGTCTCGTTCAAATCTCACTTTTTCAAATTCAGCTCTTTGATGCGGTTAGAAAAAACCACACATTCTCGTGCCCAAATGAAACAAGATAACACTCACCATCAATCACTAAACCAGCTTCTTTTTTCCAGCACACCAAGAATGATATCTGTTACTGTTTTCTCAAAAAGAACGCACCTTAATTTCATATTGCAAAAATGGCTTTCTGTTGTGAAAAAGGACCCGAAGGTCCTCTATTCTTACACTGTTTTGGCAAAAGCCACAGCGGTATCACTCATGCGGTTAGAAAAACCCCACTCATTATCATACCAAACCAGAACACGACAGAGTCTGCCATCGATCACCTTCGTTTGATCATTGTGAAAAATACCTGAATGCGGATTATGATTAAAATCACAACTCACAAGCTTTTCCTCTGTATAATCTAGAATTCCCTTAAGGGAACCTCGTGCAGCAGAACAAACGGCAGTGTTTATTTCTTCAATTGTTGTGGAACGCTTAGCGGTAAATGTCAAATCAACAACGGAAACATTCGGAGTTGGCACACGAATCGAGACACCGTCGAGCAACCCCTTTAATTCTGGTAAAACCAATCCTACAGCCTTCGCTGCACCTGTTGATGTCGGGATCATAGAGAGTGCAGCAGCACGTGCACGATAAAGGTCACGATGCATTGTATCCAACACCGGTTGATCACCTGTATAAGAATGGATTGTTGTCATAAAGCCCTTTTCAATGCCAACGGTGTTGTGCAACACTTGCGCAACAGGCGCCAAACAATTGGTTGTACAAGAAGCATTAGAAACAACGCGATGCTCCTTGCTCAAAGACTGATGATTAACCCCATAGACCACTGTAAAATCTGCGCCTTCAGAAGGTGCAGAAACAAGCACCCGCTTTGCCCCCGCATCCAAATGCGCACTTGCCTTGTCTCGCGCAGTAAAAATGCCCGTACATTCCAAAGCAATATCAATATCCAAAGTCTTCCAAGGCAATTGTGCTGGCTCACGCTCTGCAAACACCTTTATCAAACCACGCCCAACATCAATTGCATCACCAACAACCTGAATGTGTCCTGGAAAACGCCCATGAACGGAATCATAGCGCAACAAATGCGCATTGGCTTCCACTGACCCCAAATCATTAATTGCCACAACTTCGATATCTTGCCGGCCACTTTCCACAATGGCACGCAAAACATTGCGCCCAATACGACCAAACCCATTAATTGCAACGCGAACACTCATTTCACATCTTCCTTATCAATCTTTATAGCACAATAAATGGGCATTGTTTTCCACCGCCCCCAAATCCTTAACAGCCACAACCTGACTATCTCATCTGTCACTTTTTACAATGGCACTTTTCACAATGGCACATAAAATCTTGTGCTCACTACAAGCAACCCCGTTCATTGCACCATGAACACTCATTTCACATTTTCCTTATTGATCTTTCCAAGCTCTTTTTCAACGGTAGCGACCACATTTTCACAAGTGATATCGAAATGCGCATAAAGCGCATCCATGGTTCCACTTGCACCAAATCCGTCCATACCAATAAACAGTCCATCACAGCCAATAAAACGGTCCCACCCTTGCCGAAGTGCAGCTTCAATAGCAACCTTAATCGGTGCATCCCCAATGAGAGCACACTGATATGAGAGAGATTGTTGCGCAAAGAGTTCAAAACAAGGCACTGAAACCACACGTGTTGGGATACCTTTTTCTTCTAACACCGCATGTGCCTTCACCGCGATTTGCAATTCTGAACCAGAAGCAAACAATGTCACTTTCGCATCATCACTGGCCGTTAATAACTCATAAGCGCCTAGCATACAGAGATTTTCTTCTTCATATTCTTGACGCAAGAGCGGTAAATTTTGTCGGCTCAAAGCCAAAGTAGAAGGTGTTTTACGTGCTTTCAATGCTAATTGCCAACATTCAGCTGTTTCCATAGCATCAGCAGGTCGAAAAACAAAATGATTAGGAAGTGCGCGCAACGCCGCCAAATGCTCCACTGGCTGGTGCGTAGGACCATCCTCACCAAGACCAATTGAATCATGAGTCAAAACATAAATCACCCGCAACCCCATGAGAGAAGACAAACGCATTGCAGGACGCATATAATCAGAAAAACATAAAAAGGTTCCGCCATAAGGAATACAACCGCCATAAAGGGCAAGACCATTCATCACGGCTCCCATTGCATGTTCGCGAATTCCATAATGCAGATAGCGTCCTGAAAAGTCTTCAGCAGAGATACTTTTCATCTGAGTGCTTTTTGTATTATTGGAGCCAGTTAAATCAGCAGAACCGCCAATGGTCTCCACAACGACTTCATTGATAACTTCAAGAGCCATTTCAGAAGCTTTACGTGTAGCAACGAAAGGACAATCCTCGACCAATTTCTGCTTATAAGCATCGATAGCGCCATCAAATCCGCCCACGAGATCGCCCCGCATCAATCTTTCAAACTCCACCCGCTCTGACACAGGAAGAGCCGCCAATTTTGCTTCCCATTTTTGTCGTTTTTTAGCAGCATTAAGACCAGCCAAGCGCCAATTATCGAGAATATCTGCTGGGATAATGAAAGGCTCTGCCTCCCACCCCAAAGCAACACGGGTTACAGCAATTTCGCGTGCACCCAAAGGTGACCCATGAACTTTATTGGTTCCTGCTTTATTTGGTGCTCCAAAACCAATGGTTGTTTTACATGCGATCAACGTTGGTTTATCGGAATTTCGTGCAGCCTCAAGAGCATGCGCGAGCGCTGCTTGGTCATGTCCATCAACTTTGAGTGTATTCCAGCCAGATGCCTTAAACCGCGCCATCTGGTCAGTACTGTCAGCAATGGAAATCTCTCCATCAATAGAAATATTATTATCGTCCCACAACACAATGAGCTTATTGAGTTTTAAATGCCCAGCAAGTGAAATGGCTTCTTGAGAAATTCCTTCCATGAGACACCCATCGCCAACCAACGCGTAAGTGTAATGGTTGATAAGATCTCCAAAACGCGCATTATGCAAGCGTTCACCAAGCGCCATTCCCACGGCATTAGCCAATCCCTGTCCAAGTGGTCCAGTGGTTGTTTCAATTCCTGCAACATGGCCATATTCTGGATGCCCAGCGAGTTTAGACCCTAATTGGCGAAAATTTTTGAGATCCTCAAGAGAGATATCTTCATAACCAGAAAGATACAAGAGAGCATAAAGCAACATAGAGCCATGTCCAGCGGACAACACAAAGCGGTCACGATTGGGCCAACGAGGATTTTTGGGATCATGGGCAAAGAATTTTGTATAAAGGACGGTGGCAATATCGGCTGCCCCCATCGGCAAACCAGGATGACCAGAATTCGCTTTTTCAATTGCATCAATAGCAAGAAAACGGATAGCATTGGCCATCTGATTCTGTTGTTCGGTGTTTGTCATGAATGATAGACCACTTTGTTAAATGCGTTATTTTGTTGCTTCTTGCGTATTCTCTTTCATTTTTTAAAGAATACTTTTCAGTCTGTTTAAATCGTCAGCGTGAGACCTCTTACGATCACTTCAGTAACCATTCCCCTCACACATCTTTTATGCATATATCATTTATGCCAATACTCTCAAAAAATCCAGCCTTTAATTAACACCTATCTCCTGCTTTACTTGCTAAAACACCCTACATACTTAAAAATAAAATTGACACAAGAAAAGAAAATGAGTGATTCGTTTTTGCATAAAGAACTGATAAAGGATACAATCACGCATAAGGATATAACATCATGAACCAAGAAACTCAGGTTCTAGCACACGCTTTAGAGCAACTGGAAAAAGCACTAAGAACCTTAGAGATTACCATTATAAACCGCAACGCTGTTATTGATAAAAACAACGAATGGGAAGAAGAAATTCAACGAATGAACGCTGATCGTAGCCGTCTTGCCCAAGCACTTGATAAAACCGAAGCACAAATCGAGCGGCTAGAAGCAGTGAACAAAGAAGTTTCTAAACGTTTGATAAAAGCGATGGAAACGATTCGCGTTGTAATTGATAGATAAAGGCTTGAATGCATGGAAACTGTTTCCGTCACAATTGATGGTAAAGTTTATCGTATGGCTTGCGATAAAGGGCAAGAACACCATCTCACTGAGCTTGCAGCTCGATTGGACCAATATATCACACATCTAAAGACAAATTTTGGTGAAATCGGTGATCATCGTATATCCGTTATGGCCGGCATTATGATTATCGATGAAATGGAAGAAATAAAACGAGAACATAAAAAATTACAAGAAGACTATGAAACTCTTTTACGACTCCACAATGAAAGAGAACGCACCATGGGAAGGATTATGCGAGACACAACAGAGCGGATTGAAAAGCTTACCCATCAATTGCTCAAAGATGAACAAAATAGTTCTCATTCTCAGGAGCAGGAAAATCCTCAGGAAAATCCTTAAGTGCACATCAGTTGTTAAAAAAGAGTGGTATAACGCTAAAAGACCGGCATGATTGTACGTACATCCTTGTGAAAGGATCGTGTAAATTGCAAAAGCAACAAGCAAACGGAAGTGACCTCTCAGAAAAAAGAGCACTGCGCGTATCTCGTATAACCGGTCGTAACCACATCAAAAACCTCTCTCCAAGAGAATATCGAGAGAGTATAATCAAAATCCATCGAATACCACTTTCTTTACACTTATGAAGGCATAAGCCCGCCCCATTATTATACCCCATTATCATATAAGTGCCCAATATTGCGACAACTCTTGCCTTTAGACGATTCATAAGAGTTCTCTTTACGCCCTTCTCAAACATTGTTTATTCTACAGGTCCCTCTTGCGATAGACACACAAATGTTTTTGATTCTGAATGCGAAGGGTTGAAATGAGAAAAACTTCCTATATTCAGGGACATCACGCAAGTTCCAAAAGACAAAGGCGAGATACAAGCGATAAAAATCCATGCTGCACAAACGCCCGCGTTAAACCACCTTTGTTCCCTCTTCAGAAACAGAAGCGATGCGCTGTTAACTCATGAGCACCAAGCGAACCAAGGGGGACAACCTGCTGTCACAAGGAAGCGCTCTCCCCTTAAGCACAAAAGCCTTCTCGAAAAGCAATCGCAGCCCACACGATCAACCATATCTTCTAAGCCCTGCGCATCTTGCACAACTTGGCAACCACAAAAAGAGAAACTCCCAAACTAAGTGCAAGCACCGCTCTGTTTCCATGATGGAGAAAAAAGCAATAATTGTTCGAAGTTTTTTTGGCATATACAAAAGGACCAAAAGGGTACACCATGTCACAATTAAGTCTGGATGCTAAGTCTTGAGGAATGTCCAATCCTCTGTTCCTCTATCATCAAAAATATTCGTTTCAGAGCAATCTGTAACACTTAATTTCCAAGCATCCTCTTCTGAAAGAATAAAAGAACAGTTTTTGAAAAAATTACATAGTTTTCTTCTTTATTCCAGCAATCATGCTGGTTTTCATATTATCCACCTAATCCGTTGAACTTCCTGCTTGTTTTTTTATAGACGATAAAAGTCATAGCACTGAAAAGAAAAGCGCTTAACAGAAGATATCCGATGTTCCATTCCTCTTTACCGAGCAACAATGACACAGGTAAAGAGGCAGAAAAAGCCATTGGCAGCAGAAACAAAAACCATTTCACGATGCTTGAAGGATAAATTGCAATGGGGATGAATGAAAGCTCATAAACCATTGCATGAAAATATTCGACTGGCATCTTACGATTGGTAACAAACGTTATAAAGTTGAACATCATGCAAAAACAGATGTTGACGATAAAGACACAAACTATTGCAACGATAAAAGAAAACCATCCAATCTTAATGCTTGACAGATCCGGTAATGAGACAAAAAAATACGCACTCATACAAAGAACAAATAAGTTTATCAGACGAAGAGGATTGCACCAGCCAACCAGCATAAATACCCAGATTGAAACAGGCTTTGTCAGATATGATTCAACCTTACCACTTGCGACTTTTTCAAAAAAAATTCCAATAGAATTGGTAAAAATACTTAAAAATACCCGGAGTAAAATGAAGACAACAAAAATAAGATGAATTTCCTCTCTGCTATAGTTCCCAATTCTTCCTGAAAAAGAAGATATTTTATCAATAAATATAAATTGAATAAAATAATAGCAGAGAGAAAGAACGAACTCCCCAATCAAATTCTTACCGTAAACAATCTGCCGGCGTATATTCATACCGATAAAATGAATGATTATCTTCACCTCAACCACCCGCTCCATGATAGACTTTCATTCCCTTCTTCCAGACAACATGAATAAAGAATAAAAGACACAAAATATAAAAAATACTACCCACAACAAACTGCTGGAAAACCGCCAAATTATGCGTCGCAAGAAACTCAGCAGGAGCAGAAATCATGAAATGATAAGGGTTAAACCGCATGAGCGGAATGAGCCACGTAGGCCAGAAAGAAGGTGGCAAAAGAACACCACCAAGAAGGGCCGAACTGAGGATACTAAAAGAGAGCAATATATTGTACTCAATCACCCAGAAAACCAGTAATGAAAGTGCAAAGGAAAGTAAAAAACAAAGCAATTGTGAGAGAACAATAATGAGAAAAAACAATAAAAAAGAGAGTATTAATCCAAAAATATTTTCATATGATAAAAGCAGCTTTACAGTAAAGATCACAATTAAAGGAATGCTATATAACACACTCTCACCCAAAAAGGTAAACAGCATTTGTGTCATATAACTGAAGGATTTGGTAAGAGAGACTTCTAATTTACCTTCTTTAACATGTTGAGAGAAAGATTGAATGAGGCCATAACCATTATTTAAGCGTGATAACACTAAGGCAAAGGCATAATAATACATCATATCATGAAAGCCAAAACCGTTTATAGTATCATCCATGTCAGCAAAAAGTGCATTCCACAACATCAGTTGAATAACAAATGGCGAAAGAGTCCCCATGACAAAATCGGTAAAAAACATTGCCCTGTCACTGAGGATAGTAAGCAACCCATTCCGAGCAAAGAGAAACATAGCAAAGCAATGGTTAGATAAATTCTTTAAATTTAACACGGAGCATCTCTTCAAGGGAGGGAGTGGAGACAGAGAACGTACAGTTGAGTTCCGTTGCTATTTCTCTTATGAACCGTGGAACATCTTCATGAGACAGCGAAATCTCTAGCGCGCATTTTTCATCGTTAAATTGTTTATCTGACAAAAGAACAGACAATTTTAGCGCAATCTCATCAATTTTTTCTACAAGAGCTGAAGATGCAGCCAAATGTTCACAAAAAAGCGTCATTCTTACCAAAGAAGGGATCATGTCTTTAAGCGCATTAATAGCGCCATGAAACTGCTTCTTTCCCTTATGTAAAAGAATAATATCATCGACGTATCCATCAATATCGCCCATATCATGACTCGTGATGATATATCCCATGCCTCGTTCTCTTTTCAGTTTTTTAAGCAGCTCTCTGATTTCATGTTTGGATGTAATATCAAGACCAATACTTGGCTCATCGAGAAACAACAATTTAGGTCTAAAGGAGAGATTAAACGCCAATTCACTTTTCACTCTTTCACCCAGACTAAGCATTCGCACTGGCTTATCCATGATATGCTCAAGACCCAACAACTCAGCAATCTCTTTAAGATCTCGCGTAAAAGAAGCACGTTCCAGACCATATAATGGTTGAACCATATCCAGACTATAGCGTAAGGGTAAATCCCACCATAAACAATTCTTGTGACCAAAGACCACCCCCAAAGACTTAAACAGATCCTTCTTCGCTTTATAAGGATCAACCCCAAGGACTTTAACGCACCCCTCATCAGCACATTGTATACCAGAAAGTATTTTAATCAGTGTTGATTTACCCGCTCCGTTAGGACCAAGAATTGCTAGAGATTGCCCTGAGAAAAGAGTAAAATGCATATCTTTCAACACATGATGATTGGTATAAACGGGCTTAAAAAGAGAGACCACCCTGTTTCTAAAACCAGTTCCTCTGTCTATGTTGCGATATATTTTTGAGACGTTGTTAAGGTCAATCAATGGCGATGCCATCAGCCTCTCCTCATGTTCACTGATACCTGTTTGAAGATACCCTGTCATCTGTGAGTATCCGCACGCGTGCAGTCGTAAAAATAAACATGCGCAAATCGTCCTTATGGCAATCAAACGCCTCCAACACTTTATCTCCAACTTTTGTTATGGCATGCTTCTTCAGTACAATGCCTAATACGCTCGCTTGAGTTAGGAATCACCACCCTGAACATTTAAGCCAGATATTTTTTGAAATTCACGAAATACACCCATCATTTGGTTTCTACCATTTGCTACACTAGCCTTCCCATTATTTGTGAAAAACCACAATAGCAAAAGACCGGACAACTCGTTCTCAATCACCTTGTAACGGAATTGGATCTTTAACAATTGCATAATTTAACAATTGCATAATTGAGATCATTTTTTACTGGTTTAAGCTGTCCAGTGGTGCGCAAATATAAGTGGAAAGAGAAAAACCAACCTGTTTTGCATTTGCTTCTCTGCTTTCTTCTGCATTAAAAATGCACCAAACACTTCATCTAAATTTTTGCAGCTGTGCCATTTTCCCCCTTTTAAATTGCGGATGCCGTCAAATCTCGTAGAGCAAGATACATTGAGTATTTATGCGATGAACCCCTTGGTTCACATCTCAAAGGACGAAATCTTCCACCCACCCCGCTCTGTAATCAAATTGATTTCTCTAAGTACATTCCATCCCCTCACCACTTATCTGATCACTTCATAGGCTCTAGGGACAAGTCCTGCACTGAATATCTCATTCAAGTTCACATGTCTACACTTGATTGATACAAAAGAAACCTGAAATCAGACAGAGACACCCCCCACTTTTAACAATACATGTGCCTTAACATGCACCTCATATCACCATCTTGAAGGATAAATATTCTACCACACTCCAAATAAAGAGCAATAATGGGTGTATTTGGGCGCTCACGAGAGGCACGCACACCCGTTGTACCTGAAGCAGTGTAAACAACAATGGGTTAATTTAAGCGTTTTGGCAAAAAACGTAACACGCAAATGCGCGCATTAAACCGCCTTTGTCCTGCTTTCAGAGACAGAAGCGATACGCAGTCAAGTCGTGGCACCAGGGGTACCAAGGGGGACGCCTGCTGTCACAAGGAAGCGCTCTCCCCTGAAGCACAAAAGCCTTCTCGAAAAGCAATCGCAGCCCACACGGTCAACCATATCTTCTAAGTCCCGCGCATCTTGTGCAACGACACAATGAAGCCCCCAAACTAAGCTCAAGCGCCGCGCTGTTTCCACGATGGGTGATAACGCAATAATGGGTGTGTTTGGGCGCTCACGAGAGGCACGCACACCCGTTGTACCTGAAGCAGTGTAAGCAACAATGGGTTAATTTAAGCGTTTTGGCAAAAAACGTAACACGCAAATGCGCGCATTAAACCGCCTTTGTTCCATCTTTCAGAGACAGAAGCGATACGCAGTCAAGTCGTGGCACCAGGGGTACCAAGGGGGACGCCTGCTGTCACAAGGAAGCGCTCTCCCCTGAAGCACAAAAGCCTTCTCGAAAAGCAATCGCAGCCCACACGGTCAACCATATCTTCTAAGTCCCGCGCATCTTGTGCAACGACACAATGAAGCCCCCAAACTAAGCTCAAGCGCCGCGCTGTTTCCACGATGGGTGATAACGCAATAATGGGTGTGTTTGGGCGCTCACGAGAGGCACGCACACCCGTTGTACCTGAAGCAGTGTAAACAACAATGGGTTAATTTAAGCGTTTTGGCAAAAAACGTAACACGCAAATGCGCGCATTAAACCGCCTTTGTCCTGCTTTCAGAGACAGAAGCGATACGCAGTCAAGTCGTGGCACCAGGGGTACCAAGGGGGACGCCTGCTGTCACAAGGAAGCGCTCTCCCCTGAAGCACAAAAGCCTTCTCGAAAAGCAATCGCAGCCCACACGGTCAACCATATCTTCTAAGTCCCGCGCATCTTGTGCAACGACACAATGAAGCCCCCAAACTAAGCTCAAGCGCCGCGCTGTTTCCACGATGGGTGATAACGCAATAATGGGTGTGTTTGGGCGCTCACGAGAGGCACGCACACCCGTTGTACCTGAAGCAGTGTAAACAACAATGGGTTAATTTAAGCGTTTTGGCAAAAAACGTAACACGCAAATGCGCGCATTAAACCGCCTTTGTTCCATCTTGTGAGACAGAAGCGATACGCAGTAAGTTCGTGGCACCAGGGGTACCAAGGGGGACGCCTGCTGTCACAAGGAAGCGCTCTCCCCTTAGGCAAAAGCCTTCTCGAAAAGCAATCGCTGCCGCACGATCAACCATATCTTCTAAGTCCCGCGCATCTTGTGCAACGACACAATGAAGCCCCCAAACTAAGCTCAAGCGCCGCGCTGTTTCCACGATGGGTGATAACGCAATAATGGGTGTGTTTGGGCGCTCACGAGAAGCACGCACACCCGTTGTACCTGAAGCAGTGTAAGCAACAATGGCTGCCAATTGAAGCGTTTCAGCAATCTGACGTGCCGCAAGAGAAATCGCATCTGTCCCTGTTGACTCCGGCACAGGATGCTGCGCACCCATCTGAGCCTCATAAGTGGGATCTTGTTCGATTTGCCTAGCGATTCGGTCCATCATCAGCACTGCTTCTTCAGGATAAAGACCAGAGGCTGATTCGGCAGACAACATCACAGCATCTGTTCCTGCATAAACTGCAGTCGCCACATCAGAAACTTCTGCCCGCGTCGGAACAGAAGATGTAATCATTGATTCGAGCATTTGCGTCGCCACCACAACGGGCTTTCCCACCAAACGACAAGCTTTTATAAGCTCTATCTGAAGTGCAGGAATCCTCTCCAATGGCATTTCCACACCAAGATCTCCCCTTGCAATCATGATGCCATCAGAAACATTCACAATCTCTTCTATATGCTCCAAGGCTTGAGGTTTTTCGATTTTAGCCATCAAAGATACTTTGTTTTTCGTCAACTGACGCACCGCTATAATATCTTCTGGGCGCTGGATAAAAGAAAGAGCAACCCAATCAACAGGTTGTTCCAACACTGCCTGAAGATCCTCCTTATCTTTTGATGTCATTGGACCAAAAGGCAAAACTGTATCGGGAAGACTAACCCCTTTTCGATCCGAAATATGGGTTCCAGCAACCACACGACATTGAGCAGAATGTCCATCACACGCCTGCACGCACAGTTCCAATTTTCCATCATCAATCAACAACCGATCACCAGGTTTGACAGCTGCTAACACTTGCGCATGCGGAAAAAAAACACGCTGTGCATCACCAAGAACATCACAATCATCCAACGTGAAGTTTTGCCCTATAACAAGCTCCTCTTGCCCCTTAGCAAAACAACCAACGCGCAATTTTGGCCCCTGTAGATCCACTAAAATGCCGATTGGGCGACCAACTGTTTTTTCGACCTTTCGGATTTTCTTCACCAAATCACACATGGTTTCACGATCAGTGTGACTCATATTAAGACGAAAAACATCTGCTCCTGCCATAAAAAGCTTCTCAATCATCGCAATGGAAAAAGAAGAAGGACCAAGAGTAGCAATAATTTTTACTTTACGTGCACGCTTCACTGTGAGGGAACTCCTGAAAAAGTAGGGGGCTGTATCACCGAATCGTTGAACAAAGAAATATCCGTCAACTGTACCATCCAACTGGTTTGATTACCTGTATCAATTTCTTTAAACTCAGCCTTTTGATACCCGCGAGGAAAACAATCATGAACCCCTTGAATAGTAAATTGGCTATCTTGCACACACATGGTTATAGAACCTTGCCAGTTCCCTTTTTTTTGTGCACCTTCTGCATAAAAATAATAAAACCGTGAAGAAAGAGGTCCCTCGATCAAGGTTTTACACCCTGTCACTGGTACCATCCACCACCCTTCGCTCACCCAACCTGAAAGCGTACGATAACCAAGAGCAACACCAACAGGCTGCTGGGTAGAATTACAAACTCGGAAATCAGCTTTTGCAAAACCAACAAGCGGAAACAAGAGCAGAACGCTCAAAAGAAAAGCCCAAAGTCCTCTCTGAAACACCCATTTCTGTTTTTTGGCAACCACAAAACCACCTTGATGCCGTAAGCCCTTAAAACAAAACATACATCCCTTTTCTTCTCATCTCTCAAGAATCTTGCAAATGTATAATAGAGGTATATTTATTTCTTTTCTGCTTTTTATTGCTCTTTTGTCAATGCATAAGCTTAAACTTTTACAAAATATTTAAAATCAATTTGTAAAAAAGTTTACAACTTGATTCACTGCTTGTTTTTCAAGCTTCCTCAACACAAACTTATCGTCGAAAAAACAGCTTAAAACAGATACTCCGGAGAAAATGCAAATGAACACTGTGACTGATCAAACACATGCTATATCCGTAAACCAATTGCGTGCTTTTATCGAACGTATTGAACGGCTAGAAGAAGAGAAAAAAACCATTTCTGATGATATTAAAGAGGTTTATGCCGAACTTAAAGGCTCTGGTTTTGATAGTAAGGCTGTTCGCAGCATTATACGGTTGCGCAAAAAAGAAGATCATGAACGAATGGAAGAAGAAGCCATCATCCAACTTTATAAAAACGCACTTGGAATGAGTTAACGCGGGGGATGAGTTAACGCTATAGCGTTTTTCTTCTTTCTTCACGTATAAATCAAGTTCCAACCATTTTTCTTCGTTTTACGCACAAGAATTTCCCTTCTCTGACAGTACTGTTATCAGTACTGTCAAAATCAGTACTGTCAAAAGTTGCACAAACAAGAAAACCACAAATGAAAGAAGAAGAAATCTTCCAATTCTATACAATATCCTGAGAGTAAGTTAACATCATTGAGAGCATGAAACATTCTTTCAAAATGAAGAGGGAATGAAAAATGCAAAAAAGGAATAATCCACTTGCATTTCTACCAGAAATTTTAGCAATTTATGCAACTTCTAACGATAATATCCGCAACATAATCGCACAATTTTGCAAAGGATTCCTTGAGAGATGTCTCTTTCAAAGAAAGAAATCTTTAAAAAAATCGAATAAGAAATGTCCCAATCCGCGCATTTCATTATCTCAGGGGAGAGAACTATGGCAATCAAAACAAAACGAACAATTTCCACATTGATCAGTTTAGCAGATGCTGATGAACTGTCTTCCTATTATCAGCGTAATGCGAACTTTCTTCGCCCTTTCGAACCGGCAAGATCTGATGATTATCACACCCTAACAGCTTGGGAAACACGCGCAAATACGTTCGCCTGTGAGAGTGCACAAGGGCAAGCATACCGCTATAGCGTACGATTGAAAAATGAGAGCACAATTATCGCCGTCGTTAACTTCACAAATATAGTGCGTGGTGTTTTTCAAGCTTGCTATCTTGGCTTTTCTCTTGATGAAAAACAACAAGGCAAAGGCCTCATGTTTGAGGTTTTATCAGCTCTGATACTCCATATCTTTCATGTTTATCACCTGCATAGAGTGATGGCAAACTATACACCTGAAAATATCAGAAGTGGAATTTTGTTGAAACGCCTTGGTTTTGAGAAAGAAGGATATGCCAGAGATTATCTGATGATTTCCGGTCAATGGAGAGACCACATTCTCACCTCTCGAAGAAATGAGGCATATCATAAAGCACGTCCTTCATGTAAAACATGAATGCCATTATGTTTCCAATTCACACGGCTTGTTTTAAGAAACATCCCTTATTGCTCTCAAGCCTATCTCAAGACAGCGCCTGTCAATCATGAAGAGTATAAACAGTAAAGCCATTATGCCCCCTCTTTACGCTTGTGAATGTGCAAGCTGGCACCCATCATACTTCTTTTCCCCCCTAATGTTACTACATCCCTTGCATTGGAAAGCATTCATAAGGAACATTTTTACGCCTTTCTTCAAGATTTTTATCCACACACCCACCCCGCTTGTGACATGCAAGAAGATGATTTGATTCAACATAAACAGATTTGCAAGGAGGGAATTTTACGGTATAAAGATCTCTCAGGTTCAATATCAAAAATGATTAATAATCCTTATCAATCAATTTGTTGTATGATCCCACGCATAGATCCAAATAAATAAAGTATGTTATAAGATATTTTCACCAGATTTTAAAACGTGATGAAACTCTCAGCCCTCACCAGATTCTGATAATGTTTCTTTTTCAATTTCTTCACGTAAAAGTTCAAGTTCCAGCCATTCTTCTTCTTTTTGCGCACAGCAACTTTTCTTCTCTTCCAGTATTTTGGATAAATGCTCAAAACGCTCTTTATCGTTGCAATAGAGTGCTGGATCAGAGAGTTCTTGTTCAATTGTTTTAATTTCGTCATGCAAAGCAGCGATTTGTTCAGGCAATTTTTCCAGTGCATAAACCTGCTTGTAAGATAATTTACGCGACGTCGTTTTTCCTCGTGCTGAAACATGTTGTGTATGATCACGCACACGAGGATTTGACAGCTCTCGCTGCGATAATTCTTTACGCGCTAACAGTGCCTCTTGCTTGCGTTGTGCCATCATATCGCTATAACCGCCCGCATATAAAATCCAGCGACCATCCCCTTGGGGTGCTAAGATATGGGTCACGGTTCGATCTAAAAAATCCCTGTCATGGCTCACCAACAACACGGTTCCAGCAAAATCGGCAATAAATTCTTGCAGCAAATCCAATGTTTCCATATCCAAATCATTGGTTGGTTCATCGAGAATCAAAAAGTTCGCTGGACGTGAAAGCAGCCGCGCAAGCATAAGACGGGCTCTTTCTCCACCTGACAATTCTTTGATGGGTGTACGTGCTTGTTCAGGTAAAAACAAAAAATCCTTCATATAAGAAACAACATGCCGCTCTTGCCCATTGATCAGAAGAGTTTCACCTCTACCACCTGTTAAATAATGCGCTAAAGTTTCTTTTTCATTTAAAATACGTTGTTGATCAAGCATGGCCATGGAGAGATTATAACCATGCTTCACCGTTCCACTATCAACCGCCTCCTTACCAATCAAAGCGGAAAGCAAAGTTGTCTTTCCAATCCCATTGGGACCGACCAGACCAATCCTGTCACCCCGCTGAATGCGCAAAGAGAAATCTTTCACAAGAACGCGCGCACCATAAGATTTTGAAATTCGCTTTGCTTCAAGCACCAATTGACCAGAATCATGACTTTTAGCAGCTGCCAAAAGCGCACTTCCAGAGGGTCCTTTATAAGTTTGATGCTGCTTTCTTAGTTCTTTTAACGCCCCCAAACGCCGCACATTACGTTTACGCCGTGCTGTTACTCCATAGCGCAACCATTGTTCTTCACGCGCAATCTGTCGTCCCAATTTATGTTGTTCTAGTGCTTCCTCTTCAAGAGCCTTATCGCGCCAATTTTCAAACTCCAAGAAACGCTTTTCCAGTCTTTTGGTCGTACCCCGATCCAACCATACCGTTGAACGCGTAACATTTTCTAAAAATCGCCGATCATGCGAAATCACCACAATCGCACAACGCAAAGAACACAAAACGCCTTCAAGCCATTCGATAGTTGGTAAATCGAGATGATTGGTTGGTTCATCCAAAAGAAGAATATCTGGTTTTGCAGCGATTGCTTGTAATAATGAAACGCGCCGCTTTTCACCCCCGGAAAGCGTTGCCAACTTTTCTGTTCCTGAAAAACCAAGATTTGCCAGAAGTGTGTTTATCCACTGCACATCAGGCATATCATCCAGACCAGATTCCACAGAGGCACGAATATCTTCAAAGCCTGAACAATCAGGGTTTTGTGATACATAACGAAGCGTCGCCCTCGGATGGCGAAAAATTTCCCCCTCACTCGGTTCACTCATTCCAGCGGCAATTTTTAACAGCGTCGATTTTCCACAGCCATTACGACCCACGAGGGCGATACGCGCCCCCTGCTCTACCGACAGACAAGCCTGGTTGAGCAAGGGAGCCTTTCCAAAGGTTAGGAAAATATGCTCAAGCCGCAGCAGCGGCACCGCCATTAACGAACGCGTCGAGGACAAGGTGCTTGATACAGTGCACCTCTTCCATCACGGTAAGTACACAATTGTGGTGTTACTTTGTGACGACAAGGCGCGTGATATAGCCGACCTTTATGTCCACGATACGTGCACAATTGTGACTGCTGCATAGCCTGAGGATGTCTTTTCTGATTTATAGCCTCACCTGTTACAGTCCCTGCAATGGCACCAAATGCTGCACCGGTAAGTGCCGCTCCAGGAGTGCTTCCAGCAATTGCTGTCCCTGCTAAAGCGCCCAATGCAGCTCCCCCAACACCGTAACGTGCAACACGTTGATCATTAACAGTACAAGCCGCTGAACTTAAACCAATGGCTGCAACAACGGCCACTTTTAAAATTGATTTTAACATATAAAAACTCTCCTTCTCGAGATCAAAGTATATCATTCATGCCAGCACTTAATCACTATGCCCCCCCCTACCTGATTCAAATCTACTGGAAGAGCTTTATGGAATAGGTACAGACACCAGCAATATAGCTTTTCCAGAACATAAATGACAAGAAAAAGTTCCACAAACACGATTAGACAGTGTTAAAGAAGATCCAAATGGTATATTTTTGCCACAAATTGGCCACTTTACGCCTGAGAGGGTTAATCCCTGTAAGTCAGAAAAACCGATAATACTAAAGAGACACCCTTCTGGCAAATCATACGAACACGAAAAAGGCTTTGGCAAAACCGGCCACCCTTCCTCAAAACCACTGGTCAATAACACTGAAATACCTTTTTCGGCCATCACCAGTGCTTGCGTCATATGAGAAAGACTATGATCGCTTCTTTCACCTCTAAAAGCACCACACAAAATAAGCTGTTTGGCACCCTTTTGCAAAGCTCTCTCACATGCCAGTGCACTATCGGTCATATCTTTATCAGAAGGAAAAACCTCGCGGGGAATATCATTATATTTGCGAACCAAAGCTTGATCAGAGGAATCAAAATCCCCCAACCATAACTCAGGCGTCACATTGAGCGCTTCAGCATGACGCATTCCACCATCGGCAGCAATCACTCGGCTGTTGCGAATTTGATTACGCAAACGATCGGTGATATAAATATCTCCATTTAACAATATTGTAAATGTTGTCATGATAGATTTCACCTTTCGTAATGCTTTCCTTTTAGATTATCTTTTTATAAAGAATAATCGTGATAGAGCCAAAAGAATCCTTTCCCAAAAGCTTTTTTATTGTAAATAAGACGTACGAAGATACCAATGAAATTTGTCAGAATACAATTAGAAAACAAGGTGCGCACTCATCAACACCAAATTTTTCAACGAACGTTCTTTTTTCATACCAGAATGTATAAAGCACCTTTCTTAAGCTTAATGCTTTTCCTTTGCGCTTGTCATACGGAGCTCTCTCCCAATGATATGCTTTCTTCTTACGATTCTTCTGCAAGAATCAATCACGCCCATGAGAACAATATCTATGCCTCATTAAGCGCTATACAACACCCCCGTATTTTGCAAATATATGGCGGCGCCTATCATGATGCAAAACTTGAACGCATGTTAGCAGATATTGTGCACAAACTCACTATTGCCTCACAAAATTCTCACCAAACCTATTTTATAACAATTTTAGACTCCGAAAGTGTCAATGCATTTGCCCTACCAGGCGGTTACATTTACTTAACCCGCGGCATGTTAGCATTGGCCAATGATTCTGCAGAAGTTGCCGCAATTTTAGCCCATGAGATCGCCCATATCATTGCCAATCACGGCATTTTACGCCTGCAAAAAGAAGCAGAATTGAAGAAAACAGATCGCTTGTCAGCAAATCTTCTCTCTCTCACCAGAAGAAAACGTCACAACACCATTGAAGACAAGCGACAACGCGCACAATTTTCACGCAACCAAGAACTGGAAGCCGATTCAATTGCACTCGAAATGCTTAAACGAGCAGGATATGATCCGTTTGCTTCCCCGCGCTTTCTCCAAACACTAGAAGCGTATAATGCCTTTCGTAATCTCTCAGGCACCACAAATGCTTCCTTAGATTTTCTAGCTACACATCCAACCACCCCGCAACGGATTCGCCTTGCTATAGAAAAAGCGCGTAAAATCAGTACAATGCACATGAGAAACACTGATCATGATTCTTTTCTCAAAAACATTGATGGCATGATTTTTGGAGGGAACTTTCATACAGGTTTTATACGAGAAAACCAATTTATTCACCCGCAATTGCGCGTAACTTTTTCCGTTCCAAACACCTTCACTATAGAAAATTCAGTGCACACTGTTTTGGCCAGCGGTCCAGGTAAAATTGCCATTCGTTTTGATGCTGTACCGCATCCACCTGAAATATCTGCGAGTGATTATTTGCAAAGCGGATGGATTGTGGGACTGGATAAATCCTCTGTTCGCCCAATCATAATTCAAGGTCTACCTGGAGCGCATGCTCGCGCAACCAATGAACAGTGGCAATTTGATGTAACTGTCATTGTGTTCAATAAACACATTTTTCGCTTCCTTACTGCTGCACCTCATGATTCTCAAAACTTTGAAGCCATTGCTAAAAGAACGCTACAAAGTTTTCATCCTCTCTCATCATCACAGTTAAACAAGTTGAAACCCTTGAGAATCCGTGTTTTACGCGTTAAAGAGGGAGAAAGCGTTGCAAGCTTTGCCAATAAAATGCAAAATACCGCGCATAAAGAAAAATTGTTTCGCATTCTGAATGCGCTCGCACCAACCGAAACTTTATCGGCAGGGACACACGTTAAAATTATCACACAGTAAAAATACAGTCTTTTTCATCATTTTCTGCACGCTTGATTCGCTTTTGTCTTCTTAAATGCCCCCCTGCTCTCTTAAGTATTTTTCACATTCATCCGTTCGGCCTTTAAATCAGCTTCATGGGACTCCTCCCCCCCCAATACATATATTCACTCTCAGTTTTTTTCTGAAAAACCCTCACTTGCTTACACATCATAAGCATCTGCCGAATTAGCAGTAAGCAAAGCAGAACGCAGCTTTTGCAAAGCCCGTGCTTCAATTTGACGCACGCGCTCTTTTGAGATTCCTAACTTTTCACCCAAAACTTCTAAAGTAGCGCCCTCTTCATTGAGGCGACGAAAACGAATAATTTCAAGTTCCCGTTCATTGAGAATTTGTAACGCATCATAAAGCCATTGTGTCCGTCGTTGACCGTCAATCACTTGCTCAATTAAAGCATCAGGAAGAGGACTATCATCTACAAGAGCATCCATTTTAGCAACAGGGTTATCACTGTTTTCAGAAACAGAAACACTCAATGAATTATCAGAACTAGAAAAACGGAAATCCATCGTTTCAACATCACGCACTGAAACACCAAGCTTTTCAGCGATTGTGCGAAAGACATCTTGTTTTGTCAGAGCGCTATCATCTTGCACCAGTTTTGCCCGCAAACGCCGAAGGTTAAAGAAAAGTGCTTTTTGCGAAGAACTGGTTCCTCCTCGCACGATTGACCAATTTCGTAAAATATAATCTTGAATAGAAGCACGTATCCACCATGTTGCATAAGTCGAAAAACGCACCTCCCGATCAGGCTCGAAACGTGCTGCAGCTTCCAATAGCCCCACATAACCTTCTTGAACCAAATCCCCCAGCGGCATTTTGAAACGTTTAAAACGATTAGCAATGGCAATCACCAAACGCATATGAGCCGCTGCAATTTGATGCATGGCCTCGTCATCGTGTTTGTCTTTCCATCGCAGAGCTAAATCATGCTCTTTTTGTCGTTCAAGATAAGGCGCTTGCATAGCAGAACGCATCATATTGCGTCCCAAACTTTTGTCTGTATCGCTATAGTTTTTGCTGCTTTTATAAACAGCATTTGAAAGATTACCCATAATAACCCCTTGCGATTAAAATTATCAAAGTTGATTTGGCAACGACATCACCGTTCTTTCCGAAAAAGAACGTATAAGTTGTTTGTTTTTATAGCGCTACTTTAGCGTGTATTTTTATAATCGCAATTGTTTTTTTATTGTTATGGTAAAACTTATTGTTATAAGATAACAGTTTCAGGCACAAAACGACGATATAAACACGCCTCTTACCCCAAGAAATGCGGGAGAAAGCTTTCTCTTCATCTTTTCAGTAACAGGCCAGCAAAAAAATAAAACAGATACTGTTTTGTTTGCTTGTCGGCTTCCTTACCTTTTGCGTAAAGAATTTATTTATGCTTCCAGCTCTATAATACAACTAATGCGTGTGTAAATATATAATAAAACATCCAAACTGAATGAAAACTGAATGAAAAAGGAAACACCTAAAGTTAAAACATCAAAAAAACGACAAGAATTATTGAAGCAAACGCACCAAACGTGTTAAAGGAGCAACACAATTATGCAATTGTCGAGAAGAAGCTTTTTACCAGCCTAGCACTGAGAAAGAAAATGATCATGGATAGCAAGATTGTTCAACAGAATGATATTCTTCAGGATGATATTCTTATTGAAAAATATGGAAGTGGCAAATTTGAAGGTTTTCGTTTTTATGCCAATAAGAACAATACTAATCAAGCAGCTGATACACAAAGTTTAGAAAATAATGAAAATTTGATTCTTGCTTTTTCCAAACGTGCAACGCGTTTTTGTGCTTGTGCCAATGGAGATTTTACCCTCAGTTCTGATGGCATTGTACGCTGGATTGGCCAACCTGTAGGTCAACTTGTTGCAACAGAAGATTTTTTAAAACCCAAACTCATTGTTTTAGCAGATACCCAATTAATGGGAGAAGCCCGCGATAAAGTGGTGAAACGATTAGAGCGTTTTATTACCTTTCATTTTGAAACAGCTTTAAAGCCACTTTTTGATTTGCGCAATGCTGATAGCTTGACGGCTTCAACCAACAGTCTTGCCTTACAACTTGTCAACTCTTTAGGAGTGATACCCCGTCGAGAAATAGCTGAAGTTGTCAAAAATCTTGATCAAGAATCGCGTGCAGTGCTCCGGCGGTTAGGTGTTCGTTTTGGCGCTTTTCATATCTATGTTGCAGGGATGATTAAACCAGCTCCGGTCCAGGCAATTACGCTCCTATGGAACCTTCAAAATGCGGGGCATGACCAAACTGGCTTGAGTGAAATTTTTACGGCTTTGTCTGCTGGACGAACTTCCCTCGTTGTGGACCCTACTTACAACCGCCAATTTTATCAGTTAGCTGGTTATCGAATCTTAGGTCAACGTGCTGTAAGGATTGATATTTTAGAACGTCTTGCTAACCTCATCCGCCCCGCACTTCATTGGAAACAAGGAACTGACCCCAAACCTGATGGAGCCTATGATGGCAAAAGTTTTTTTGCCACCCCAACGATGATGTCTATTCTTGGTGCCAATGGAACCGATATGGAAGAAATTCTAAAAGGGCTTGGTTATCAATCTCATACTATAAGCAGTGCTGTTTTTGAACAAAATCTCCTTGCACACAAAGCCTCTGTTCATACCTGTACAACGGCACAAGATATTTCTGCGGCAGAATTCGTTGGCGACCACTGGCAAACAATCTGCACATCTGAGACAACAGAGGGAGAAAAAGAAGCTTTGCCCACTTCTGTTGCAACACAGCCCGATACCACAGATTGTTTACCGGCAGCAGAACCTGTTGGCAATTTTGCCAAACAAAAACGCGTTGCAGCAGAAGATAAAGTTGTTTTACTATGGCGTTATAACCATCACTTTCACCACCAGACACACAAAAACCGTGATAAATCTGGACACAAGTGGCAAAACAAACAGAGAAAGACTTTTAAGAAAGGGGCAAGCGCAAATGAAAGCAGCCCTCAAGAAGCCATATCACACCCCAAACACTCTTATAGATCCAACAAACCGCACGCCAAACGCACGAATAATCAATCATCTCAGAGAGAAAAACGCCCTAATCCTGATTCCCCTTTTGCAAAATTAGCTGCGCTACGCGATCAACTCATAAAAGATAAAAGCGCGCATAACCTTTCTTCTAAAGGTCACTAAAATAAAAATGGAGTCCGATCTTGGCCTATGTAGTAACTGACAACTGCATTCACTGCAAATATACTGATTGCGTTGAAGTTTGCCCTGTTGATTGTTTTTATGAGGGTGAAAATATGCTTGTCATTCATCCCGATGAATGTATCGACTGTGGTGTCTGTGAACCAGAATGCCCAGCCGAAGCCATTAAACCTGACACAGAACCAGGGCTAGAAAAATGGCTCGAACTCAACCTCCATTATGCGACTAAGTGGCCTAATTTAACCACTAGGAAAGATCCTCTTCCTCAAGCAAAAGAAATGGATGGCGTTGTGAATAAATTAGAAAAGTATTTTTCAGAAAATCCAGGGAGTGGTGAATAATAATAATACAATGTACACCATGCGCTTTCAAAAAATGAGATCATTCTACTGTAAAAATAAAAATTCCTGGGTGAAATGATTGATTCTTCTGAATTTTGGTGTTAATGTTATTTTAACATGATCATCTTTCTGAGTATTTTTCTTTGCTTTCTTATTGTAAAGCAAAGGGTGTTTTCTTGGATTTAAAAGTACTTAACTTTTATGCTCATTAAATTAATGTAATATACTTGGTCAAAGAACACTCAACGTTCAGGCTTTTCGCCTGTTTTCCGGTACATTTGTTGGTCATAAAGGGAGTAAATTAAAATATGGCATCCCAACATGGAACTTCCTCCAATGTTAAAGGGTTTTCAACCTCTGAATATATCGTCTACCCAACCCATGGAGTAGGGCAGATTATAGCGATTGAAGATCAAGAAGTTGCAGGACATAAATTAAAACTTTTTGTTATTCATTTTGCTAAAGATAAAATGGATGTTAAAGTGCCAATTGCAAAAGCCATTTCCGTTGGAATGCGCAAATTATCCGCTGTTGATTCTGTTGAACGTGCATTAAAAATCTTGCATGGAAAAGCGCGAATTAAACGAACCATGTGGTCACGCCGCGCTCAAGAGTACGATGCTAAAATCAATTCGGGAGATCTTATTTGCATCGCTGAAGTGGTGCGTGATCTTTTTCGTTCCAATCTACAACCTGAACAATCTTATTCCGAACGCCAACTTTATACCGCTGCTCTCGACAGGATGGCGCGTGAAATTGCTGTTATTAATAGTCTTTCTGAAACAGAAGCTGTCAATCTCATAGAGATGCATCTCTCGAATAAGCCAAAGAGCGAATTTAAAACTGAAAGAGATAAGGCGGATGCAGAGAGCAAAGCTGTTTATGCTGTATAATCAAGAGTGAAATTTTGATAAAAGAGTGAAACCAGCAAAAAGCTGGTTTTATTTTTTTATGAATCAACCTCTATAGACAGAAAAAATTTAAGAGAAGATCTGCCAAGTTTCCCCATTGCCGCAATAAATTGATTTATAAAGATAATTCATTGTTTCGCATGTTGAGTGAGAATCTCGAATATCCCAAGATTCTCTCATTCCCAGCCTGTTTATATTAAATCAAACAAAATCATTCGTTTGCACGTCACAAACGTGGCTGGCGTGTGGATAAAAATCTTAAAGAAAGGCGTAAAAATGCCTCTTATGAACGCTCTCCAATGCAAGGGCTGTTGGAAAACATTGGGGGCTGACAAAGAGGTTGATGGTGCCAGCTTGCACCTTCACAAACGTAAAGAGATGTTTCTTTACAACAAGCGTGTGAATTGGCAACATAATAACGTTCTGTTTTAGCAGAGGCATTCTTGTTTTGCGTGAGGGACGTAACCCCATAACAGCACTTTATTGCTGGAATTAAGTGCGATATGAGCAAGAAAAGATATGCAATCTTATATCTTATGATAAAATTGATCTTTCACTCTTCACTTTTAGCCCTCTACCGGATACGCCCTTAAGAATATATTCTTGAGGAAAATGATCCTGCTACCAAGCTTATTTGCTAAGGTATTTCATTGATATCGATAAGAAAAAGGAGCTTTTATTATCGCCTCATACAGTGCACTCCACACAAAGCGCGCACAACCCTTTAAATTATCTGTCAAGAAAACAAGGAAGCTCCAAGAAAACTCTTCGCCCAACCAAAAAACCTTGTGCCCCCATATCCTCTCTGAGAAAGATAACAGAAAAGCACATTCCACTGACACTCTTACTTTCGTCTAAGTCAGATAAACTTTACCCATGTCAGAATACCAATGGTAAGAAAGAGAAAAATCTCAATCTTTAACTACTAAAACTGAACGTCCACGATACATTCCAGTTTTCAAATCAATATGATGAGGGCGACGCAGCTCACCAGAATTTTTATCCTCAATATAAGTCGGCGCCTTCAAGGCATCAGCCGAACGGCGCATACCCCGTTTCGACGGAGAGGTTTTTCGTTTAGGTACAGCCATAGAGAGACACTCCAAATCCACTAAAAAAGAAGAGGCAATGCCAAAAATGACAGAGCCTGTATCAAAAAAACTAGAAAATCTGACAGCCTTATACACTGATTAAAAAGAAGAGGCAATGTCAAAAATGGTAATACTATTACCACTATGAGCAAAAATACCAGTTTTATACACTCATGAAAGTCTTTTAATAAGACTTTCATTCAATTTTTTTTGGCTTTAACAGGAACTTCCGTATACAGTATGGAAAAGCACTAAAAGAAAAATTTGTTTTAAGAAACAGAGATGAAAGCCCACACAAACTGCCTATAATAAGATAAGGTGGGTGCTTTATCCTCTAAATTCTAGGATTCCCTTTTTGCAGAAAATAAAGGAAGCAAGAATGCACGAATTCACCACCCTTCTTGCAAAACATGCCCACACTATTGAAAGGCGACTTGACACGCTGTTAAATGATCAAGTCCAAAATGGTGAAATTTCCCGCCCTGAAATTTTAATCAAAGCCATGCGTCATGGTGTGCTGAACGGCGGTAAGCGCCTGCGTCCTTTTCTTGTTATACAAAGCGCTGCCCTTTTTGATATCCCTGCGGAACACGCTCTTGATGTCGCCTGTGCCTTAGAGTGTGTCCACTGTTATTCACTTATTCATGATGATCTCCCCGCCATGGATAATGACACACTTCGACGTGGAAAACCTACCGTCCACATAGCATTCGATGAAGCAACCGCGATTCTAGCAGGCAACGCCCTCCTGACTTTTGCCTTTGAAATCATTGCCCACAAAGCCTGTGCACTCTCTTATGAAACCAGAATACAGCTGATCACAGTACTTGCCCAATCAGCAGGGCTTGGCGGCATGTTAGGCGGGCAAATGCTCGACCTTGAAGCGGAAAAAAAACCGCAAGACAGCAACAACATCCTCATTCTACAACGCATGAAAACAGCTGCTCTTATAAGCTTTGCATGCCAAGCAGGAGCAATCATTGGCAATGCTTCGAAAACACTGACCAAAAACCTTGCTGATTTTGGTACATATATCGGGCTTGCTTTTCAATTGACGGACGACCTGCTTGATATCACCACCAGCACCGAAATTTTAGGAAAAACTGCCGGTAAAGATAAAACGGCAGACAAAGCCACTTTTATTCGTCTTTACGGCATTGAAGAAACACAAAAAAAACGAGACAAACTCATCACTCAAGCAGAAACACTTCTACATCCTTTTGGAGCCAAAGCAAAACCGCTCCAACAAGCAGCTCGCTTTAGTGCAACACGCAAACATTAAGACATCAACATAAAAAGAAAGGAAGCAAAAAAACCTTTTCTTTATTCAAGCCTTGTCGACATTTTCTGTTTGCCCTTGTGCAAAGCGTGTATGAATATAGTCACTTAAGAGAGCTTCAAATTCCTCCGCAATATTGTTGCCACGCAAAGTCTTCACCTTTTTGCCATCAATAAAGACAGGCGCCGCTGGATTTTCACCCATTCCCGGCAATGAAATTCCAATATCAGCATGCTTGGACTCGCCTGGTCCATTGACGATACACCCCATCACTGCAACCTTTAACCCTTCAACACCAGGGTATTTTTCACGCCACACGGGCATATTTTTACACAAATTCTCTTCAATTTTCTGTGCCAATTGCTGAAAAACTGTCGATGTTGTGCGACCACATCCAGGACAAGCAGTAACCACAGGAAGAAATTGCCGAAATCCCATCACTTGTAAAAGCTCTTGACCAACTTTCACTTCCCGTGTCCGATCTCCACCAGGCTCAGGTGTTAATGAAATACGAATTGTATCCCCAATCCCTTGTTGTAACAAAATTCCCAAAGCCACAGAAGAAGCAACAATACCCTTTGTTCCCATACCCGCTTCGGTTAATCCCAAATGGAGCGCATAATCACAACGCTCTGCCAAGCTACAGTAAACAGCCACGAGATCCTGGACATCACTCACTTTCGCTGAAAGAATAATTTTATCACGTCCCAACCCCAACTCTTCAGCCCAAACAGCGGAATGCAGAGCTGACTGAACGACAGCCTCCCGCATAACTTCAGCAACAGATAACGGTTTTTCTTGTTGCGCATTCTCATCCATAAGCTGTGTTAACAACACATTATCAAGGGAGCCCCAATTCACACCAATTCGAATAGCTTTACGATGTCGGCAGGCAATCTCGATAATTTCTGCAAATTGGCGATCCTTTTTTGCTCCAAACCCAACATTTCCAGGATTGATTCGATATTTTGCAAGCACCTCAGCACATGCGGGATGTTCTGATAAAAGTTTGTGCCCAATATAATGAAAATCCCCTACCAATGGCACAACAATACCTAATTGTTCCAACCGCTCTTGTATTTTTGGTACAGCAGCAGCAGCTTCATCACGATCAACGGTGATCCGCACCAATTGCGAACCTGCCCGCCAAAGAGCAGCAATTTGTTCAACGGTTGCATCAACATCGGCAGTATCAGTATTGGTCATTGACTGAACAACTATCGGATGATGACCACCAACAACCACATCACCCACCGCGACAGCGACAGACCGACGACGCTCGAAAGGTTTGGATAAAGAATACGCTGTGCCCATCAAGACCTCAAATTTTCAAAGCATCCCCCCCTCGATCATCATATCTATATCTATAACACAATTTGAAAAAACAGATTAAAGAAAATTACCACATTTAGCAACAATTCTTGATTGTTACTCCTGACAGATAAATAGCGCAATCAATGCAACTTTTCAATTTTCAAGCCGTTATATAAAAACCCCAAATACAATTCTAATTGTCATAAAACATTTAATTGTCATAAAACAGTACAAAACATGAAGGAGGAAACCCATGGGTCTATTTTCGAGCCATAGCAAAAATGCTAAAATTAAAAAACGTATTGCACAATTAAAAAATGAACTCGTCCCCGTGAATCGTTGGCATTCTGAGAATAGCAATTTCGAATACATGTCTGACATGTTTGACACATGGAAACAAAAAGGCCATCACGCGCTTTGCCACCTCAACGAGCATGCGATACAATTGAAGAAAAAAGCAAAAGAAAACCCTAAAACAACTCTTGCATTGGCTACAGGATTAGCTCTAGCGGGATTCTTGCTGGTACGTAAAAATTAAAACACACCAACGATAAAACTTTTCCCAACCACAAGATCTTCCCATGCCCGCTTCAACGCGGGCATTTTTCTATGCTTTTGAGAAAAGAAGATAAAACATCACGACCTTTTCAGTTCAGAAAATATTTTAAGATATGCGTCCAAGCAAACCAAACAAAATCTTCCAAAGTAAATGCCCATTTGCTATAAGCAAAAGGTATAAAAATCAAACTTAAAAGACCCAAAATCTTACCCTCCAGAAGCGCGTTTTGAAGTATCTACATATGTAACTACAGACATACCAGGAATAAGTTTCTCAGCCCCTGGCTGTCCAGGATCTAAAGCAATCCGAACTGAAATACGTTGTGCAATTTTGATGAAATTACCGATTGTAGTATCCGTTTTCAACAACGAAAATTCAGAGCCTGTCGCAGGTGCGAAACGAACCACACGTCCTGTTAATTTTTGATTGTTCAACGCATCAACAGAAAAAATAACAGGTTGCCCAACACGCATCTGAGAAAGTTGCGTTTCTTTATAATTGGCAATAATCCAAACGTCATCAGAAATGACCGATACCAATTGCGTACCAGGCAAAACATATTGTCCTACCCGCGCACCAATCACCCCAACATGTCCGGTTTTAGGAGATACAATCTTTGTATGCTTCAAATTAAGCTTAGCCAATTCAACACCAACTTTTGCTCCAGCAACTTCTGACTGTAAACTTTGTCGTTCAAGATCCAATTGTTTTTGCAATTGGCGTTTTGTTTCAAGTGCAGCCAATAATTGCGAAAGAGGACGAGAAACTGAACTCGAAGCATCGGCAAAGCTTGACTTTTTATGTTCAGGAAGCATATTTTCGAATGCTTTTGACCGTGTCAGTTCTGCTTCTGCTGTATTAATTTCTCCCTGTAAAAGCTGAGCCTGCAACCCAATACTTGCAAGTTTTGCACTTTTTGAATCCAAAATAGCCTGTGCCCGCGCAAGCTGTTGACGAAAGAGGGAATCATCAAGTTCAAATAAAAGCATTCCCTGTTCAACGCGTTGATAATCTTGCACATAAACCCGCGCAACCACACCAGAGATCTGTGAACTTACCAAAGTAACATTGCCCTTAACGGAAGCATTATCGGTTATTTGAATTGTACTGACAAAAGGAGGAAGTTTCCAAGCCCATAAAATCAGCAAAACACCCGTAACACCTGATAGGAATGCAATCATTGTCGCTTTTGACCGTAACGCTTTTATCATTTTTTGCACTCCCCTTCACTGACATTGCTGTGCTTTTTGCATGCACCCAAAGAGCATGACTTTAAAAATACTTTGGCAAGAAAAATAGCAAATACAACTGTTGCAATATAAAAATAAAGCCGAAAAACATCATCGTAAGCAAAAATATTTGCTGTTAACTTAAACTTCTCAAGCAACCTAGGCAGTCCTTGTTCATCCCCCAAATGATAGGGGACAGAAACACCATAAGAAGGCGAAAATAAGGTATTTATCTCACCTGAAATAAAGGGATCCGTACCAACAATATTTTGTGTTAAAGACTCAAAATTCTTATGGGCGAAAAAAAGCTGCAGACTGCCAAAAAAAGCCGACCCCATTAATCCCCCCGTCACTTGCGTCAGCAGAAAAACAGCAATAAAACTTAAAACATAACTCGGTCCTCGCTTATTGGCTATGACAAACCCCTTAGAAAGAGCAGGAGGTAAAAAAAGTGCATAACTAAAACTGATCAATCCTTGACTCAACATCATATCTTTCGGAAGCGTAAACTGGTTCACATGACTGTCTAAATAAGCTCCCAGCGCCAAACAACTCAAAGATAAAAGATAAAAATAGTCCTCACGACCAGAGCGTAAAAAAAAGACACAAACCGCACCCCCTAAAAGGGTACCCAATATAATCGCAAGATACATAGGCGCCATCTCACGATTTAACAAACCAAAAAGATTAAAAAATTCTGCTGCTAAAGTTGACCGCTCTAATAAAAAAACGTGAAAAACCAATAAAATGAGAACAGATTGCAGCATTTCTTTACTGAAAAGCCAGCGTAAATCAATCAATGGTTTTTCTCTATTAAGCTCAATAATCGTTGCCGTGACCAAAGAGAAAACAGCAAGCGCCAGTCCCCACCCAATCCATGGGGCCTCATACCACCAATATAACCTACCAACAGACATAATCACGGCATTGAGTCCAAGACCAAATGCAATCAAACTATAACTCACCCAATCTAACCTCTGAATAACCTTGTTGCGTACAACGGGGGTAAGAGGAAGAGCATAGATACATCCCAAACTGATAAGAACCAAGCCCATTTCCAACGCCGAAAGACTAGAAAATCCACCACTTTCTAATAAATCAGGTGAAATCAAACGTGATAAGGGAACTGCTAAAGCCGCATTCATATAGTTCAAACTAAGAGCAATAGTAAACTTTTTTGCTGGTGCAAAAGCCTCCATCATATAAAGCAGTGCTAAGGAAGCCAATGGTGCCGCCGCAATACCAGCAAAAAAACGAATAATCAGTGCGGAACGTAAATCGGTAACAAAGAGCTGTAAAATGCAGACTAAAACGAAACTAAGGATTGATAATTCAGCAAAAGCACGAAGCCCAAACTGGTAACGAATCTTGATCAACATGATGGCAACACTGACATTTGGTGCCATATAGGCAGCAACCAACCATGTAGTTTCAGTCAAGGTCGCGTGGAAGTCGCCGGTAAGATAGATAATATTAGACTGAACAATATTCGCCCCTAAGCCATAAGCCCACTGCAAAATAAAAGAGGCTAAAATATAAACAAAACATTTCGGCAAAGGGCCTGCAAAAACGACGCCTGGATGAGGAAAAGGCTTTCCCATCCTTTTAGTACTTTTTCTGCCACTCACGTCACCTTGTCCCGCATAATCCGTTATGCCTCTGTCAGCACATTATCACCAGTTGTAAGTTGATGAAAGAAGTCTTCTATTTTATGACTTATCCCATCATTGGCATCTTCTTCTAAAGTTGCTCGAACTTGCAAAATTTTCTTTTCCAAATCATCAAAAGAAAGATGTTCAACAGCAACAACGCGCTCTGCCAAAAGAGAACACCCCGAAGAGGTAATATCAGCAACACCTCCACAAACAGCAAACAACTTCTCGCCTGAAGGAGTGAGAACGCGAACACTTCCTAATACAATACTCGCCAATAAAGGGGCATGATGCGCCATCACTGTTAAAGCGCCTGAAGCTGAAGGAAGAACAACGGATATCACCTGTTCTGAAAAAATAAGTTTCTCAGGCGACACAAGCTCAAACAAAAAATGCTCTATTCTATTGTTTTCCACAATGACCTCCACGAAGCTTGGTACAAAGACCTTTTGACCTTTCTACCACAAGCATTCGTTACAAATTTCCTCTTATGAAGAAGCTTCTGCAATGAGACGCTTTCCTTTTTCAATGGCTTCATCAATCGAACCAACCATATAAAAAGCTGCTTCTGGCAGATTGTCATAATCACCAGCGCAAAGACCTTTAAATCCTTTGATTGTGTCTTCTAAAGGCACCAGTTTCCCGGGAGAACCAGTAAAAGCTTCAGCCACATGGAAAGGTTGCGAAAGGAAACGTTCAATTTTACGTGCCCGCCCTACCAGCAACTTATCATCTTCAGAAAGTTCATCCATTCCAAGAATAGCAATAATATCTTGCAACGCTCTATAGCGTTGCAAAATGGTTTGAACTTGACAAGCAACGGTATAATGCTCTTCACCTACAATCAACGGATCTAACATGCGTGAGAAAGAATCAAGAGGATCAACCGCTGGATAAATACCCTTTTCAGCAATTGAACGCGAAAGAACGGTTGTTGCATCCAAATGGGCAAAGGATGTTGCAGGTGCCGGATCAGTCAAGTCATCGGCTGGAACATAAATAGCCTGAACAGAGGTAATCGAACCTGTTTTTGTACTGGTAATACGCTCTTGCAAAGCGCCCATATCCGTTGCCAAAGTTGGCTGATACCCCACAGCAGAAGGGATACGCCCTAAAAGAGCTGACACTTCAGCCCCTGCTTGTGTAAAACGGAAAATATTATCGACGAAGAAAAGAACATCTTGACCTTCATCACGGAAACTTTCTGCAATAGTCAATCCTGAAAGGGCAACACGTGCACGTGCTCCTGGTGGCTCATTCATTTGCCCATAAACGAGCGCACATTTTGACCCTTCCGTTGAACCATTATTGTCTTTTGGATTCACATTCACACGGCTTTCAATCATCTCATAATAGAGATCATTTCCTTCACGTGTACGTTCTCCCACACCAGCGAATACTGAATATCCTCCATGTGCCTTTGCAATATTGTTTATGAGCTCCATAATGAGAACGGTTTTACCAACACCAGCACCACCAAACAAACCAACTTTACCACCTTTAGAATAAGGCGCTAACAAATCAACGACTTTAATACCAGTAACAAGAATTTCTGATACCGTTGATTGTTCAACATATTGAGGAGCTTCTTGGTGAATAGAGCGCGTTTTAGTCGTTGCGATTGGCCCAACATTGTCAACCGGTTCTCCAATCACATTCATAATACGACCCAGCGTTGCTTCTCCAACGGGAACACTGATCTGTGTTCCAGTATCAAAAACCTTTTGGCCACGTGCCAACCCATCGGTTGTATCCATGGCAATCGTACGCACCGTATTTTCACCCAAGTGCTGAGCAACTTCTAAAACCAGTCGATTGCCTAGATTGTCTGTTTCTAATGCATTAAGAATATTTGGCAACGCGCCTTCAAACTGCACATCAACAACAGCACCAATAACCTGTTTAATCTCACCAACTGCCCCTTTTACTTGCGCATCTTTAGAAGAAGTTCGCTTAGGAGCAGAGGAATCTTTCATGCCAGCTTGAGATTTCGAGGCGGCTTTTTTCACGCCTGAACGAGCAGCTGATTTTTTTTCCTCAACTTTCGCTGCTCCTTTGCTTGACGTCACTGCTTTTACCATCAATCCTTACCTTTTCAATTTAAAGCGCTTCAGCGCCTGCAATAATTTCGATCAATTCTGTCGTGATCTGTGCCTGACGTTGACGATTATAAGTTACCGTCAACTTATTAATCATTTCACCCGCATTGCGCGATGCATTGTCCATAGCAGTCATCTTTGCCCCCATTTCACCGGCGACATTTTCAAGCAAAGCTCGGAAGATTTGCACCGAAAGATTGCGCAGCACCAGTTCATCCAAAAGAGAAGCTGCATCGGGCTCATAATCATAAACAGTCGATTGTGGAGCTTTACCTCCACTTATTTTCTCAGCAGCATCCACGTTTTCATCAATCCCTTTCAGGGAAACCGTTGGAATTAGGCCAAAAGCCATTGGACGTTGATTAATGACTGAAACAAACTCAGAGTAAAACAGTGTACACACATCGAACGCACCTTCATTGAATAAGTCAATGATACGCTGGCTGATCATTGCGGCTTCTGCAAAACCAATGCGTTTCACAGCACGCAAATCAATATGATCAATCATTAAGGCTTTGTAATCACGCAGTAAAATATCTGCCCCTTTTTTGCCCACAGTTAAAATTTTAACAATTTTACCGGCAGCAAGCAGTACTTCAATCTGCTCACGAGCACGCCGGGCAATTTGCATATTAAAAGCGCCACATAGACCCCGCTCAGCAGTACATACAACTAAAAGATGGACATCATCTCGACCAGTCCCACGCATGAGAGGGGGAGCATCGACCCCATCAACATCAGCAGCAACATTGGCTAAAATAGCAGCCATCCGCTGTGCATAAGGACGAGCAGACTGAGCCGCCTCTTGCGCACGGTGCAACCTTGCCGCTGCCACCATTTGCATGGCTTTGGTGATCTTCTGTGTTGCCTTAACCGAGGCGATACGGTCTCTAAGATCCTTCAATGAAGCCATTGGAGCATTCCATCAATTTATCACGAAAAATTTTTCGCATATGTATTAAGGACAGTAGTCAACTTATCTTTAATGTCATCCGTTATCTGCTTTTTATCAGCAATTTCTTGCAAAAGGTCTTGGTGATCACCACGGAGGAGCACCAAAAGACCCTGCTCGAACCGACCGACATCAGAAACAGCCAATGCATCAAGATAACCATTCACACCAGCAAAAATAACAACAACCTGTTCTTCTGTTTTAAGTGGAGAAAACTGTGGCTGCTTCAACAGCTCTGTCAAACGTGCCCCACGATTTAAAAGCCGCTGCGTTGACGCATCCAAATCCGAACCAAATTGTGCAAAAGCTGCCATTTCGCGATATTGTGCTAATTCACCTTTAATCGAACCTGCAACCTGCTTCATCGCTTTAATTTGCGCAGCAGAACCAACACGCGATACAGAAAGACCAACATTTACAGCAGGACGAATTCCCTGATAAAATAAATTGGTTTCTAGAAAAATTTGCCCATCAGTGATTGAAATCACGTTTGTAGGAATATAGGCAGAAACGTCATTCGCTTGTGTTTCAATGACTGGCAAAGCTGTCAAAGACCCAGAACCATTCTCAGCATTCAACTTTGCAGCCCGCTCTAAAAGGCGCGAATGAAGATAGAAAACATCTCCTGGATATGCTTCACGACCAGGCGGACGACGAAGCAAAAGAGACATTTGACGATAAGCCACTGCCTGTTTTGAAAGATCATCATAACCGATCAAAGCATGTTGACCATTATCACGGAAATATTCCCCCATTGCACAACCAGCAAGAGGTGCAATAAATTGCATAGGAGCAGGATCAGAAGCCGTAGCTGCTACGATAATTGAATATTCAAGAGCTCCACGCTCCTCCAAAACTTTCACGAACTGTGCAACCGTTGAACGTTTTTGCCCGATAGCGACATAAATACAATATACTTTGTCTTGGTCTTTTCCTGCACCTTTTTCGTGGAAGGGTTTCTGGTTTAAAAATGTATCGAGCAAAATGGCTGTTTTTCCTGTTTGACGATCACCGATCACCAACTCACGCTGTCCACGTCCAATAGGAATGAGTGCATCAATGGCTTTCAATCCTGTTGACATTGGCTCATGCACTGACTGACGTGGAATAATTCCAGGAGCCTTAACATCGACACGACGACGCTCTTTTGCATTGATAGGTCCCTTACCGTCTATAGGATTTCCCAGTGCATCGACAACACGCCCGAGCAAAGCTGGTCCGACAGGAACATCGACAATAGCACCTAACCGTTTAACGGTATCCCCTTCACGAATATCACGATCTGACCCAAAAATAACGACCCCGACATTATCGATTTCCAAATTCAGTGCCATACCACGCACACCATTTGAAAAGGAAACCATTTCCCCTGCTTGGACATTATCCAAACCATAAACGCGGGCGATACCATCACCGACAGAGAGAACCCAACCAATTTCTGAAACTTCAGCCTTTTGGTCAAAGTCTCTGATTTGCTCTTTTAGAATTTTTGAAATTTCAGACGGTCTAATATCCATCAGCTGACCTCTTTTTTCAATGCAAGCTTAAGCGAAGATAATTTCGTCACCAACGACGTATCAATCTGAGATGACCCCACGCGAACGATCAGTCCACCAAGAATTGTTGGATCAACACACATATTTAGCAAAACTTTTCCCCCAACGACACTTTCCAAAGCCTTACGCAACTCTTGGTTTTGGCTAGGGCTCAACGAACAGGCAGAAACAATCTGCGCCGAAACTTCCCCACGAGAAAGAGCAACATGGCGCTGAAAGGCATGTAAAATGCCGGATAAGGCAGAAAGCCTACGGTTTAGCGCAATAACACGCAAAAAATTACCAATAATCTGACCAGCACCCTTATCAACAAATTTGATGCTTTCACAAACAGAATGCATCACTTTAATCTGCTCCTTAACTGAAAAAAATGGACTCTGCACAAAGCGTTTTAAGTCTTCATTTTGATCTAAAACAGCTAAAAAAGATGCCACTGCCTTTTCAACACTTTCAACGGCTCCTGCTTCTTGAACAAACTCAAAAAGTGCTTGCGCATAGCGTTGATCTACCAATGGCAGCGGTATAAGAGAAAATGAACCCGACACGAAATACCGCCTCTTTCCCTTGAGCGACTCTCTGATAGTTATCAGACGAAGATAGTTACCAGATGAAATGGATCAGACACTCCAAATTTTAAGAAACTCTTTCTTAAAACCCAGAACAAAAAACTTTTCGGTTTCTAGCATAGACATAAACGACTCGCAACACCACAAACCGAAGCTTTCTGAAAATTTTTAAATAAAATATTCAAAATACTTTTAAAAACGTTTTTTCAGAGAACCATTCGTTTTTCTATGTCTCTTTTTGGCATTCTCTAATAATTTTTTCAAGTCTCTTTTCTTATCGTTCCATAAAAGATCTGCAACGAGAAGCAAAATAATCTCCTTTAGTTTTAAAATGGGACATTTTTCCTAAAATGCTCTTCCACCAAAAGAGTTTCCGAAACTTAAGACTTAAGACTTAAGACTTAAGACCGAGACCGAGACCGAGACCGAGACCGAGACCGAGACCGAGACCGAGACCGAGACCGAGACCGAGACCGAGACCGAGACCGAGACCGAGACCGAGACCGAGACCGAGACCGAGACCGAGACCGAGACCGAGACCGAGACCGAGACCGAGACCGAGACCGAGACCGAGACCGAGACCGAGACCGAGACCGAGACCGAGACCGAGACCGAGACCGAGACCGAGACCGAGACCGAGACCGAGACCGAGACCGAGACCGACGAGACCGAGACCGAGACCGAGACCGAGACCGAGAATGCACCGCTTGAAACTTATAAGCAAGCAATAAAAACGGACGTGATCCTAAAAAGCCGGAACATCTCCCTAATCCATTGCCGATCTATTCGTAGCCTTATGGCGTTGTTTTTCTAAGAGAGCGCGTATTTTTGCTGTTGCTTGTAAATCGACATCCAAACCTAATGCAGCAGCATGTTTGAGACAAATATTGAGGCGGTTTAGTGCTTTGTCTGCTGTTTGCAGCTTTTGTATACCAGATGAGAGCGAAAACATTGCGTATCTCTGTTTGTGTAATCTCTGAAACGGGCATGTAACCTCACTTGGGAAGAATATGAAGTTTGATGGGTAAAAATCAGTTTCCAGCCTTATCATCTTCCTTTTAATGCAGCTTTACGGCTTTCAAAAGTATCGAGAGCAATATCTTTTAAAGAATGGAGATTGCGCATCGCCTCACGCTTTTGTTTCTCACGTGTCTAATGGGATCACATCCCTCATGTAAAATAGAGCGACCCCGCGAAAACAGAACGTTATTGTGTTGCCAATTCACGGACTTTTCTAAAGGAACATTTTCCTAAGGCACCCAAGCCCATTTCGCGACAGCGTCCATGAAGAATATAAAGGTAAATCCATTGAGCACCACCATCTTTACACTTGTGAAGGAGCAAACCGGTATCATCATACTCTCTGCCGGCTCCCAATGTTACTACAAGCCCTTGCATTTGAGAGCGTTCATTGAAAGACATTTTTACTCTTTTCTTGTACAGTTTTATTCACACGCCAGCCCCGCTTGTTATGTGCAAGCAAGTGGCTTTGATTGATGTAATATAAACAGATTTGAAATGAGAGAATCTTACGATATTCCGGACTCTCATTCAACATGAGAACAATAAGTTATCATTATAATCAAGGCATTATCCTAAATTAAATAAAGTAAGTAACCAAACTTTTGGCTTAAAATTGTCTTTTTGCTTAAAGTTATCCCTCTTTAATAATTGAGCATCTCTCATTAAGAGAGCATCCCCGCGGACTCTTTTTAAAAAATACCTTTTAAGCAAACAGACCTCCACGGTATACTCTTTTGTCCTCAAAGAAAACTTTGTGGATCAATATCAATTTGAACCCGAACCGAAGAAGGCATTTTGGGTGCATTTGCAAGCATCGCACGAATAAACCCTTGCATATCAAAAGAACGTTGTCCCTGGAGCAAAAGTCGAAAACGATAACGCCCCCGCACGAGAGCCAGAGGTGCTTCTGCAGGTCCCATGACCGCGACATTTTTTTCCCGTGGTGCCGTTTGGCGTAACGCACGCGCATATTGTTCCGCCGCTTGACGTTTTTCTGAAGAGACAATCAAAGCAGCAAGCCGCCCATAAGGTGGAAGGTGATACTGCTGCCGCATAGCAATTTCGTGTGTATAAAAATCCTCACCTTGTTGTGAAAGTAAGGCTTGTATCACCGGATGATCAGGTTGATAGGTTTGCAATAATCCTAAACTTTCCAATCCCACACGCCCTGCCCTCCCTGTGACCTGAGACAAGAGCTGAAAAGTGCGTTCAGCCGCACGTAAATCGCCATTGGCAAGACCAAGATCCGCATCGATGACCCCAACGAGGGACAACCTAGGAAAATGGTGTCCTTTAGCGACTAATTGCGTTCCAATAATAATGTCAACATCGCCATTAGCAACGGCTTCTAATTCGCGCCGCAATTGACCAACCCCACCTTTTAAATCGGTTGAGAGAATCAATAACCGTGCCTGTGGAAAAAGCTCCCGTGTTTCCTCAGCAATTCTTTCCACTCCCGGTCCACAAGCCACGAGATGATCTAAAGTGCCACATTCAGGACATGCTTCTGGAAGCGGTTGGTGATAACCACAATGATGGCATTTAAGTTGCCCTTGCGCACGGTGCTCCACTAGCCAGCTTGAACAATCTGTACAATGAAAACGATGTCCACAAATCCGACACAACGTTAAAGGCGCATAACCACGTCGATTGAGAAAAAGCAGCGCCTGTTCACCCTTCTCAAGCGTTTGTGTTAAAGCACCTTCAAGCACAGAAGAAATAAAACGCCCTTTTTGTACACCTCCTTTACGCATATCAACCACCCGTAACTGTGGAAGTTCTGCCGCTTTAAAACGTGATGGCAAATTGACCCGTTGATAACGTCCCCACAAAACATTTGCCTGACTTTCAATCGACGGTGTAGCTGAAGATAAAATAACCGGGAAATGCTCGAAAGAACCCCGTGCAACCGCCATATCACGTGCATGATAAAAAATGCGTTCTTCTTGTTTATAAGCACCATCATGTTCTTCATCTACAACAATCAACCCAAGCTCTTGAAAGGGCAAAAAAAGTGCCGAACGTGCTCCAGCAACAACCCGCACCCGCCCTTCTGCAACTTGCCGCCACACACGTTCTCGACGACGCGGCGCTACATCTGAATGCCACTCCGCAGCAGCAGCTCCAAAGCGCGTATGAAAACGGTCTAAAAATTGTTGTGTTAAAGCAATTTCCGGCAACAAAATCAAAACCTGCTTGCCACAACTCAGCGCTTGAGCAACCGCTTCAAAATAAACTTCTGTCTTTCCTGATCCTGTCACACCATCAAGCAGAAAAACTTGAAACTGAGAAGACAAAACACCTTCTCGCAAAAGCCGTGCTGCTTCGCTCTGTTCTCCCTCCAACTTAGGGAAGCAAAAATCAGGATCAGGCATCGCCACAAGAGCAGGAGCCGGCACCATAACCTCTTCAAAAATCCCAAGCGCTCTTAACCCCTCAACAACGCTAACAGAAGTTCCTGCCGCATGCGCAAGACCAGAACGCGTCCAAACCATACCACCACGCGCCAACTCCAAAACCCGTAATCGTGCTGGTGTTAAACGCTCCACCTCTCCCCCACAATAGCGCAACCCCGGCATCTGTGCTTCCGGCTCTAAAGCAGCCGGCACACATAAAACCAATCGTGCAACAAGACCTAAAGGCGCCATTGTATACCGACTCACAAAACGCAAGAATGAGATCATCTCAGCCTTTAATGGTGGACAATCAAAAACATGGAGAACAGAGCGTAATTTTTTACCCGCCACAGGTGCAGCCCTTTGTCCATCCCTCGCTGTTTGCTCTCCAACATCCACAACAACACCACAAACTTGGC